>NC_010511.1:3740000-3880000 GCF_000019365.1 Methylobacterium sp. 4-46
AGGGCGATATCGTCATCCTGTTCGAGGATGTAGACCATCGCTGTCATGACGTTCATCAGCAAGACCGAGCCGATCCAGGCCAATATGAAGTTCATTGACTGGCCCGAGGCCATCGAGACGGCGATGGAGATCCAGAAGAAGAAATTCAGGATCGGCACGAGGAAGATATCCGCTGGGTAGAGCACCGTCATGACGGTGTTGAGGAGTGATGATTTATTACCGCGGTTGGTGAGCTTGCTCAGCGTGCGCACGTAAACAATGTATACCTGCCATGTGCCACGGATCCAGCGGTAGCGCTGGCTCATCAGAGTCGCCACATCGTCTGGGCACTTGGTGTAGGCGTAAGCGCGCGGCTCGTAGACGATGCGCCCGCCCAGCGCCAGCGCCGACAGGGAGAGTTGGAAATCCTCCGCGAAGGTTTCGCCGGAAAGCGGCCCATTGACCGCGCCCGGGCCCGAATGGGTCACCGCCGCGGCGGCGGAGAGCTTGCGCGGAATTTTGGTGATCTCCTCCAGAATAGCGCGCTTGTAGAGCCCGATCGGGCCTGGCACGACCGTCACAACGCCCATCAGGCTGAGCGCCATGCGCATGCCGCCGTTGCCGAGAAGGTACTCGGCGGCCTGGAGCTTCGTCAGGAAGTTGTTGCGGTTGCGGATGGTGACCTGCCCGGCGCAGCCGACGACGCCCTTCTCGGACATCCGGGGCACCATGACGCGCAGCGCGTCCTTGGCGAGGCCGGAATCCGCGTCGACGCAGAGCAGCAGGTCGCCCTTGGCCTTCTTGTAGGCGAAGTTCAGGCTCGACCACTTGCCGCCGTTGGGCTTCGTGTAGACCCGCAGCGTGCAGTTGCCGTACTGACCCGCAAGCGGGAACGCCTTGATGAAGGTGTCATCCGTCGAGCCGTCATCCACGAAGATGATCTCGTAATTCGGGTAGTCGAGAGTCATCAACGAGGTGGGCGCGCCGATCACGGTCTCGGACTCGTTGAAGGCCGGGACCAGAATTGACACGAAGGGGGCCGGGTTCGGCAGTTCGGCGGGCGGCTTCCGGCGGACCCGGTCGTGCTCGTAGAAGGCCATGGCCTGGATCACCAGCCAGCGCGCGATGATGCTCGCCCCGATGACGATCAGGAAGATGCCCCAGGCCGTCGTGAACGGCCCCTTCGAGGTCAGCCCCGAGGCCGGGTCGAACAGGGTCTGCTGGATCGTCCAGGGCAGCGTCACGCCGAGGACAAGCCCGTAGGCGAGGGTGATGATCGCCAGAAAGTTGACGATCCAGCGCGGGTAGGAGCGGACTTTCGCGCGAAATTCGCCCGTGGGTACGATTTCTCCCGCGGGCACAGGTGCGGTCATTGCGGTCATGTCAGGCGTACTGAATGGTGAGGGGAGCATTACGCACCTTGTTGATCAGTCCCATCAAAGCCGGGTCGTCTCGGTGGCGGCTGAGCGCGCGCTCGAACTCCTCGTCGAAGACGATCTCCTCGCGCAGGGCATCGACCACAGGCTCGCCCATGCGCTCGACCAGATGGACCACGCCGCGGGCGAGGTCGGGGTCCTCGTCGAGGGTGCCGTCGCGAAGCTGCTTGTGTAGGTCTCGGGCCATCTCGCGCAGTTGGGTTTCGTGGGCGGGGGCGTGGTGAGCCACCGCAGGCACATCGGCCGGGGCGCGACGCAGGCCACACGTGACCGCGCCGATGCAGCCGAGCGTCATCAGCGCGAGGCTGCACTGAAAGGCAAAGCTCGCCGTCAGGTCGGGCCGCCACAGTAGCTTGACCTGCACGGGATTTCCGGCGCTGGCTAGCAGGGTGATGGCTTCGAGCGGCAGCTTCGCGTCGAAGTGTGCGATGACCCTGTTTTTCTCGTAAGGAGCTTCCTCGTAGGAGCGGTAGGAGCCTTCAAAGAACCGGTTCAAGATTGGCTGCTCCAGGGCCAACTGGACCTTCTTCTCCCGCTTCAGCGCATCAAGGTCCCCGGTTGGCACCCAGACGCGGGCGACGAAGCCGCTGCCCTTCGAGACCGCCAGGACCGGCGTGCTCTCGGGCGCGAAGCCAGGCGCGGGATGACGGTAGACTATCTCGCCGGAGAACGGCGCCTTGACCTGGGTTGCCGAGAGCAGGGCGACCCGCTCGGCCTTCAGACCTTCGAGTTCGTGCACAGCCGCTTCGCGCTCGCGCGCCGTGGCGTCGGCGGCGCGGGCGCGGTCCTCCGTCACGGCCTTCTCGATCTTGGCCAGTTCCCAGTTCAGGCCATCCATGGTCTGCTGGGTCAGGCTCATGTCGCCGTCGAGCTTGCTAATCTGTATCGCTAGCGACTTCAGCGTGCGGCCGTAGCTCTGGTCGAGTGCGGACCGGTATTTCTCCAGCGAGGCGAGGTTCGCCTGCGCGCGGTTGCGCGAGAGCGTGTAGTTCAGCAAGGTCGCAGTGCGATCCTCCACCGCCACGAGCGTGCCCGTGCCGGTGCGGTGCAAGTTCTCGGCGCGACTGGCTGCGCTCGTCGCGATCTCGATCTGCGAGGCCGCGGTGGCGAGCGCCTGCTTCTCGGCCGCCCCCTGAAGGTCGGACTGGCTGATCTTCTCGGCATACTGCGTCTGAGCGTCGAGCTGCGCCCGCTCGGCCTCGCGGCGCGACTTCTGGATGTCGAGCAGCATCTGCTTGGCCTGATCGATCTGCTGGCGAAGCTGCGCTTGGCGTTGCAGCAGCATGGAATCGACCGGCAGCGCACGCAGATTGAAGTAGGCGATCTTCGCTTCCGACTGCTTGATGTGGCTGTCGATCACCGCCAACTGTCCATCGATTGCAGGCGGCAGGAACTCGATCAGTCGCTCGCCCTGCTCGATCCGACCCTCCGGCGCCAGCTTATCGGTAGTGACGTTGCGCTTGGCATGAACGACAAAGAGATCCTGGCCACCGACAATGCCGGTGCGGCTAGAAAACTCATTGTACGCCCAATTCCCAGCGGCGCCGAAGATACCCAACACCAATGCCAAGAAACTCAGGCGCGCGGAGCGATTTGGCTTTGCGCGATTACGACGAAACCATACGGCGAGGCTGAACGAAGCGCAGAACACGCCGAATCCGATGAGCCCGCTGATCACTGCAATTCGCAGTACATCGCTAGCTTCGATACCGGTCATTTGCTTGCCTTTCTGTGATATACAGAAGATACTCGCACCAGATGTTCTATCTGTATGGGTTCCAATGACAGTATGGGTCGTTGATATCAAGAATTGGCCGAGACCATGGTCTGCATACACAAATCTGCCACAGCGTGAGCGACCGGCACTCGCGTTGGAAGTTCAGCCTGGACGGCCGACGCGGTGATGGTGCCGAGCAGTCGCGTCCCATCGTGGTATCCTTCTCTGCGCCAACCGTTCATCAATTCCTAACCCTGGATAGGTGGCGTTTTCCTCAAATCAAAGTCAGTTTTGCGGGTAATATTAACAGCTGATACAAGCCCTCGCTGAGCGGGACTCAGACTGGGTAGCGGCGGGCGACGGCTCGTGCTTCTGTCCTCTGGCTTTTCGCCAGAGGAGACGAAGCCTAACCGGCTATCTGTCCGTCCCGCTCTCTCGTGCCCGTGGCTCAACGGTTAGAGCCGGCCGCTCATAACGGTCTCGTTGCAGGGTCACGTCTTGCCGGGCCACCATCCACGAGAGCGCGGCAGTGGAGCACAATTGTGAGGCGGGCGGTCCAGTCCTTGCGCCGGCCGGGATACGGATTGCGGGCGGGCGTGCCGGAACGGGACGCTCCGGTCAGATTGGGGCGGACAGCATGTGCGGCATCGTGGGAATCGTCGGGCGGAGTGCCGTAGCGGGACAGGTGGTCGACGCCCTGCGGCGTCTCGAATATCGCGGCTACGACTCGGCCGGCATCGCCACCCTGGAGCACGGTTGCCTGGAGCGCCGCCGCGCCGAGGGCAAGCTGTCGAACCTCCAGCTCAAGCTGGTCCAGAGCCCGCTCTCGGGCGCCATCGGCATCGGCCACACTCGCTGGGCCACCCACGGCCGGCCGAACGAGACCAACGCCCACCCGCACGCCACGCCCCGCCTCGCCGTCGTCCACAACGGCATCATCGAGAATTTCCGCGAACTGAAGGCCGCGCTCCAGGCCCAGGGCTGCGTCTTCGAGACCGAGACCGACACCGAGGTCGTCGCCCAGCTCGTCAGCCGCGGCGTGGACCAGGGCTTGAGCCCCCGCGAGGCGGTCGCTGCGGCCCTGCCGCGCCTGCGCGGCGCCTTCGCGCTCGCCTTCCTGTTCGCGGGCGAGGAGGACTTCCTGATCGGCGCCCGCCACGGCGCGCCGCTCGCCATCGGCTTCGGGGAAGGCGAGACCTACCTCGGCTCGGACGCGCTGGCGCTCGCCCCCTTCACCGACGAGATCACGTATCTCGACGAGGGCGACTGGGCCATCCTGACCCGGGAGGGCGCCGAGATCCGCGACCAGACCGGCGCGATCGTCGCGCGACCCCGCCAGCGGATCGCCACCCAGTCCTTCCTGGTCGACAAGGGCAATCACCGCCACTTCATGGCCAAGGAGATCCACGAGCAGCCGGAGGTGGTGGGGCGCACGCTCGCCCACTACGTCGATCTGGCGAACGGGCGCGTCGCCCTCCCCGAGGCGCTGCCCTTCGACTTCGCCTCGCTCACCCGCCTGTCGATCACCGCCTGCGGCACCGCCTACTATGCCGGGCTGGTGGCCAAGTACTGGTTCGAGAGCTTGGCGCGGCTGCCGGTCGAGATCGACGTCGCCTCCGAGACCCGCTACCGCGAGCCGCCGCTGGAGACGGGCGGGCTGACCCTCGTCATCTCGCAGTCCGGCGAGACCGCCGACACGCTGGCCTCGCTGCGCTACGCCAAGGCCCAGGGCCAGCACACGCTGGCAGTGGTGAACGTCCCGACCTCGACCATCGCGCGCGAGGCCTCGGCGGTCGCTCCGACGCTGGCCGGACCGGAGATCGGGGTGGCCTCGACCAAGGCCTTCTCCTGCCAGCTCACCGTGCTCCTGTGCCTCGCCATCGCGGCGGGGCGCGCGCGCGGGACGCTGGACGCAGCCCAGGAGCGCCGGCTCGTCGACGCGCTGATCACGGTGCCGGGCCTGATGGCCGAAGCGGTCAAGCAGGAGGGCGCGATCGAGGGGCTGGCGCGCGAGATCGCCAAGGCGCGCGACGTGCTCTACCTCGGGCGGGGCACCGCCTACCCGATGGCGCTGGAGGGGGCGCTCAAGCTCAAGGAGATCTCCTACATTCACGCGGAGGGCTACGCGGCGGGCGAACTGAAGCACGGCCCGATTGCGCTGATCGACGACGCGGTGCCGGTGATCGTGATCGCGCCGCACGACCCGATCTTCGAGAAGACGGTGTCGAACATGCAGGAGGTGGCGGCGCGCGGGGGCCGGATCGTGCTGATCGGCGACGCGCGCGGCGCGGAGGCCGCGGGGCTCGACACGCTGGCGACGCTGATGATGCCGGATCTCGACCCGGTGGTGGCGCCGATCGTCTACGCGGTGCCGCTGCAGCTGCTGGCCTATCACGCCGCCGTCGTGCTGGGGAAGGACGTCGACCAGCCCCGCAACCTCGCCAAGTCCGTCACCGTGGAGTGACCCGTCACGGTCGAATGGCCCTGGACGCGGCAGTTCCGGCGGGCTTGTCGCAAACGCGGATGGGCCGCCGTTCACCGGTCGTTAGCCATAGCTGCCCAGCTTGCCGCCTCCCTCCGGAGCCGGCCCATGATCCTCAGGGCCCTCGCCCTCACGCTGAAGCGCCAGGCCCGTGGCGACTTCCGGGGCCGGCACTTCGAAGCCGCCCTCATCGTCCAGGCCGTCTCCTGGTACCGCGCTACGCGCTGAGCTACCGCGATATCGAGGAGATGTTCCTGGAGCGGGGCATGGAGGTGGATCACTCCACCATCAACCGCTGGGTGCTGGCCTGCGCGCCCGCCATCGAGCGCCGCCTGCGCCGGTTCCGCCAACCGCACTGCGGCTCCGTGCGCGTCGACGAGACCTACGTCCGGGTGCGCGGCCAGTGGCGCTACCTATACCGCGCCGTCGGCAAGCACGGGCAGGCGGTCGACTTCCTGCTGACCGCCAACCGCGACCTGGAGGCCGCCAAGCGGTTCTTCCGTAAGATGCTCTCGGCCGAGCCGCTGCTCGCTCCTGACCGGATCGGTACGGATGGTGCTGGCCCGTACCCGCCGGCGATCACCGAGAGCCGCAAGGAGGGTCTGCTGCCGCGCACACCCATTCATCACGTCAGCAAGCACCTGCAGCAAGGGATCGAGAGTGACCACTTCCGGGTGAAGCGGCCGATGCCGCGGGTGGGCGGGTTCCGGTCGTTCGCGACGGCGCGGCGCTCGATCCAGGGGCTCGAGGCCATGCTGTGGCTGCGCAAGGGCTTCGGGTTCTCAGGGGCGTGGACGGTGCGGGAGCAGAACCAGCTGCTCGCGTCCTGCTTCGGCCTCGCCGTCACGAACAAAGCGTGAAAGCGGGTACGGAGAGCCCGCTCTGCGGCCTGCTCCCGAGTTTGCGACACGCCCTCGCGGCTTGGTTCACCCTCGGCGAGATCGCGGTCCTGGCCGTGGTGGCGGCCGAGGCCCGCCGTCGCGGGGATGCCGCCTGGCCGTGGGCCACATCGCGGCCCTCGCGGGCGTGTGCGAGACCCTGGTGAGGAACGCCCTGCTGCGCGAGGCCGCCCATCTCGGCCTGGTGACGGTCGAGGAGCGGGCGATCACCGGCTGGCGGAATGACACGAACGTGGTGCGCCTCGTCTCGGAGGAGTGGCGCTCCTGGCTGCGCCTCGCGAGGGGCCGGCAGGCGCCCGCCCCAACGCTCCGGTGGCCCCTCAACCAGGAAGCCCGTAGGCCTGCCACCTCATCCGCACGGAGAGGGTACAGATCTGTGCAGGGCACGCCTACTGATCGGGATAGATCTGTGAATCCAGAGCAACGGAACCCGGGTCGGGCTGCCGGAAGGCAGGGTCGCAGGGCCACCGTCGCCACCTAGAGCATTTTCCGACGAAGTGGATGCCGGTTCGTCGCAGAAAATCCGGCAAGATCAAAGATCGAGAGCGGCACCCGGTTGCAACGTGATCGGGTGCTGCTCTAGAGGTGCGGCAGCGCCACCGCGGAAGCGGGGCGCGGCAAGGCCGAAAGCTCATGCGTGGGCGTCGTGTGACGTGCTGCCCGTGTTCGCTCAGCCGAACGATGAACAGAACGGTCGAACCATAGGACCAGGAAGGCGGTCCCCGCGGGTACTTCGGCACCCGCGACGGGTTTCGGCGTCCGCGGGCGGGCTCCGCGAGCGGCGGAATCAATTTCGCCAGGGGCTCCGCCTAACCGCCTTGAACCGCTCCCGGTCCTCAAGACGTTCCACTCCTCCGTGAGCGCCTGGTCGCAGGAGGAGTCGAAGGGTAGCCCGCCACGGCGGAGCCGTGGCGGACTGAGAGTTTGCACCGAACCGGGATCGGCAGCCTGCAACGAAATCGGCTGCAAACACGGGCTCAGAAGTGGAAGCCGAACAAGTCAGTATTCACCGTGAAAGATGGAATGTCGACCGACTGGTGGTGAAACGTAGCATCTGTGAAATCGACAGAAAGATCACCCGTGATGGCGTTGTAGGTGTAGCTGCCATCCGCATGTGCGGGTCCGAGCTTTGCGTCAAAGCTGCCCGCGTATCCGGTAGCCGTGTCGTTGAAATCTCCGGTCGCGTGCAAGGGACCAGCCTTGAACACGAATGTGTCGCCTGAGCCGTATGACAGCTTGACTGGGCCATCCTTGAAGACGACGTCCTTGGCCATAGTGTCCTCCCAGTATGGATTCCTGGCTTCTGGTTTGCCAGAGTTGTGAGCTAATCACCGCCACTGCGGGATTACATCATGCATTTGACGTATGAGGTGTTTGGCAGGTGATTACTGAGACTGCTTGCAGACCAGGTAATCACCGAGCAGGTACGGCGCTGCGCATGGGCCGGTTCACCTTGTCTGTGATGAGGGAGAGCGGCGCGGGAAGCGATCGGGCGCCGATGGTCTTGATGAGGCTGGCGAAGGTGTCGGCCCCGTGAGCCGGGAGTGCCGACGACCGTGCGCACGTCCGCCTCGCCCGCGGCCGCCCACATCGCCTGGTAGCCGTTCGTCACCGTCCGCCGCACCATCGTCGGGCGCAGGGCTCGCTCGCAGCCGTTGTTGGCGACCTCCACGCGGCCGCGATGTTCAGCATCGCCAGCTGTGAAGCTAATTGTCAAGCATAAGAGGAGTCTGACATCAACGGAGATCCAAATCCGCATACCCTGTTTGAGGTATGAGGGAGGATCGCGCGCCTGTTACCAGTGAAGTTTTACTCAAACACTGAAAGGCGTTCACCGTGCCACTCGGCCAACCTTTGCTGGAGGCGCTGGACTGCATGGGATATGGCGGTCTCCTTCTGGGCAAGACTGGGCAGGTATTGCGGATCAACCGGACGGCCGAGCACCTGCTCGCGGGACAAGCCGACCCCGAGCAGGGCGAGGATCGGTTGGCTCTGTGTCGCGCTGCCCTCGACAAAGTTCTGCGCGCCCAGACCGAGGCGGCTCTGAACTCGCGCCAGGCGGACTGGATCGCCGTCCCGCAGGACGGGAGCGATGCTGGCCGTCCCTTGATCGTGCGCACCGTCTTCATCAACCAGCCCGCCCCGGGCGGGCCGCACAAGGTCGTCATTCTCGTCAACCTGGATGCGAACCCCCATCCCTCGCCCGAGGTGCTGAAGAGGATCTTCAGCCTGACCTCCTCCGAGGCTCGCTTGGCCATCGAGATCGCGGCCGGCAGGAGCCCGGAGGAGATCGCGGACGCCGCCCACGTGGCGGTCGGGACGGTCCGCAAGCAACTCGCGACCGTGTTCGCGAAGACGAACACGCATCGGCAGGCGGAACTCGTGGCCCTGCTGACCCGCCTGGCTATTCTGCCGTGAGGCCGTCCGAGCCGGGGGGCCGCAGAGGAGGACGGGGCAGCGCCATCCAGTACATGGGGGTCTGGAGCAGATCGCCGCTGGGCTGCTGCCACGGCTGCGTCTCGCCGTAGCAGACCCCGACCTGCATCAGATCCCAGGCCGTGTGGAACACCAGCAAGGGCCGGCCATCCCGCGGGGCCGTGCTGATGGGCTGCCACTCGCAGCAAGACGACATCGCTTGCTCCAGTTCGAGTGCGCGGTCCTCACCCTGAGGACTTCGACGGAGTTTCCAGCCTCCGCTGCGCTTGGCAACCCCCAAATGATATACGCGCCGCATTTCGTCGGAGCTTGAGGGCCACGGTGAGATGACAGCGTCCAGAGAGCAGCCTGGGCCGCAAAGCGGGACCGGTCCGTCCGGAGGCTGGCTTAGGCAAGATCACCTAAGTCGCGCGAATTCTCGGCCGCATACATCATATGGGGAATGAATCGGCTTTCGCCTGTGTGCTACGCCCGATCTGCTGATTATTCCTGCTCCACAACCTGGAGCAGGCGGACAGCAGCAAGAAGTGGCCAGTCACCAGCTCGGTGACGGAGAATGCCGCTCGGGGCATCAACGCGACCGCTTGAGCGGAAATACACAGGGAACGACATCCTCTCGAGGCTCTGCTTTGAGAGCACGGATCCCTGCGGCCTGAAGAAGTCGAGGGAGGACCAGCGTGCGTTCGCCAGCTCCTCAACCCAAGTCGGACACCAGCCTCATCGCGGCCGTCGGTTCCGGACGCGCGGCGCTGATCGCCCTGGCCCTGTTCAGTGCCCTGGTGAACATCCTCTACCTGACCGGCTCCTTCTACATGCTGCAGGTCTACGACCGGGTCATCCCGAGCCGCAGCGTCCCCACCCTGATCGCCCTCTCGGTGCTCGCGGCCAGCCTCTACGCCGGGCAGGCCGCCCTCGACTTCTTCCGCAGCCGCGTCCTCTCCCGCCTCGCCCGCTCCCTCGACGAGCGCCTCGGCCCGCGCGTCTTCGCTCTGGTCGCGCGCCTGCCGCTCTCGCCCGGAGGCGGCAGCCTCGGCCTGCAGCCCGTGCGCGACCTCGACCAGGTCCGCGGCTTCCTAGCCGGAGGCGGGCCGATCGGCTTCTTCGATCTGCCCTGGACGCCGTTCTACCTCGCCATCTGCTTCCTGTTCCACCCGCTGATCGGCGTGGCGGCGACGATTGGCGCCCTCGTCCTGGTGCTGTTCACCGCCTGCACCGAGGCCCTCACGCGCAGGCCCGTCAAGGAGGCCGCCCAGCACGGCTCCGCCCGCATCAGCCTCGCGGAGACCTGCCGCCGCAACGCCGAGGTCATCGCCGCCATGGGCATGAGCCCGCGCCTGGGCGCGCGCTGGGACGAGGTCAACGGAAAGCACCTCGACAGCCACGAGCGCGCCGGCGACGTGGCGGGCGGGCTCGGAGGCGTGTCCAAGGTCGCCCGCATGATGCTGCAGTCCGGCGTGCTCGGGCTGGGCGCCTACCTGGTCATCCACGGCGAGGCGAGTTCGGGCATCATCATCGCCGGCTCGATCCTCTCGGCCCGGGCGCTCGCGCCGCTGGAGCAGGTGATCGCGCACTGGAAGAGCTTCGCGGGTGCCCGCCAGAGCTGGGGACGGTTGCGCGCGCTGCTGGCCGCCCATCCCGAGCCGACCGCCCGGCTCGCCCTGCGGCGGCCAGCGGCCAGCCTCTCGGTCGAGGGCGTCGGGCTGGTCCCGCCCGGGGCTCAGGCGCTCGTCGTCGCCGGTGTCTCGTTCGAGCTCAAGGCCGGCAGCGGGCTCGGCATCATCGGCCCGAGCGCGTCGGGCAAGTCGTCGCTGGCCCGCGGCTTGGTCGGCGTCTGGCCGCCGGTGCGCGGCAGCGTGCGGCTGGACGGGGCCACCCTCGACCAGTGGGCGCCCGAGGTGCTGGGCCGCCACATCGGCTACCTGCCGCAGGATGTCGAGCTGTTCGACGGCAGCATCGGCCAGAACATCGCCCGTTACGAGCCCGATCCCGATCCGGAGGCGATCATCCGGGCGGCCGAGCAGGCCGGGGTGCACGAGCTGATCGTGCGGTTGCCGCAGGGCTACGAGACCCGCATCGGCGAGGGCGGCATGGCGCTCTCGGGCGGGCAGCGCCAGCGCCTCGGCCTGGCCCGCGCGCTCTACGGCGAGCCGTTCCTGGTGGTGCTCGACGAGCCGAACTCCAACCTCGACGGCGAGGGCGAGCAGGCGCTCACCCGGGCGATCGCCGGGGTGCGCGAGCGCGGCGGCATCGTGGTCGTCATCGCGCACCGGCCCAGCGCCCTCGCGGCGGTGGACCAGGTGCTGGTCATGGCCCAGGGCCAGGCCCAGGCCTTCGGGCCCAAGGAGCAGATCATGCGCCCCGCCAAGCCCGCCGGCGCACCGGTGTTCATCCCAGCCGCCGCAGCAGGAGCCGTCTGATGCTGCCCGCCCATCCCCGCACCCGCCGCTCCCTTCGCCGGGCTATGGTCGGCGGCAGCGCGGTCACCGCCCTGCTCGCCCTCGGCCTCGGTGGCTGGGCGACCACTACCGAGCTCGCCGGCGCGGTGATCGCGCCCGGGGCGCTGGTGGTCGAGACCAACGTCAAGAAGGTGCAGCACCCGACCGGCGGCGTGGTCGGCGAGCTGCGGGTGCGCGATGGCGCCGAGGTGCGCGCGGGCGAGGTGCTGGTGCGCCTGGACGAGACGGTCACGCGCGCCAACCTGGCCGTGGTCACCAAGAGCCAGGACGAGCTCACGGCGCGGCAGGCCCGGCTCAAGGCCGAGCAGGACGGCCGCGATCAGGTCCACTTTTCGGCCGAGCTGCTCCAGCGCGGGGCCGAACCGGCGATCGCCGACCTCCTGGGCGAGGAGGAGCGCCTGTTCGCGATCCGGCGCACGGCGCGCGAGGGCCAGAAGGCGCAGCTGCGGGAGCGCATCGGCCAGCTCCGGGAGCAGATCCAGGGCATGACCGACCAGGTCACGGCCAAGCAGCGCGAGATCAGCCTGATCGGCGAGGAGCTGAGGGGCGTGCGCGAGCTCTTCGCCAAGAACCTGATCCAGATTACCCGGGTGACGGCGCTGGAGCGGGACGCGGCGCGGCTGGAGGGCGAGCGCGGGGCGCTGGTGTCCTCGATCGCGCAGACCAAGGGCAAGGTCACTGAGACCGAGCTGCAGGTCCTGCAGGTGGACCAGGACCTGCGCACGGAGGTGGGCAAGGAGCTGGCCGAGATTCGCGGCAAGCTGGCCGAGCTGGTCGAGAAGCGGGTCGCGGCCGAGGACCAGTTGAGACGGGTGGAGATCCGGGCCCCGCAGGACGGGGTGGTGCACCAGCTCGCGGTGCACACGGTGGGCGGGGTGGTCAGCCCGAGCGAGCCGCTGATGCTGATCGTGCCACGCTCCGACGCGCTGACGGTCGAGGCGAAGATCCAGCCGCAGGACATCGACCAAGTCCGGCTTGGTCACCGGGCGGTGCTGCGCTTCTCGGCCTTCAACCAGCGCACCACCCCGGAGCTGTCGGGTGAGGTGAGCGTGGTCTCGGCGGATATCAGCCAGGACCAGAAGACGGGAGCGAGCTTCTACACGGTGCGGATCCGGCCGGCCGCCGGCGAGCTGGATCGGCTGCAGGGTCTGAAGCTGGTGGCTGGCATGCCGGTGGAGAGCTTCATCCAAACCGGTGAGAGGGCGGTCATGTCCTACCTCACCAAACCGCTTCAGGATCACCTCGCGAGGGCGTGGCGGGAAAAGTGAAGCAGAAATGCTGGACCTGACACATGCTTCAGAGCCCGGTAGGGAGTTGAAAGTGCATAGACCTAAGCACAAGCTTCCGAAGACAAACCAATCTGCAGACTCGAACGTCCGACCGGCGTGTTCCGCCGACCTTGACGTCATTATACAACTAATGATGCAGTTTCACGAGGAAAGTGTATACAAGCGTCTGCACTTAGATGTTGATCGATTAGCAGGTTTCCTGAAAATGGCGATAACTCGTCCTGATCATTGTGTTAACGTATACGGACAGAATGCAATAAACGGGGTTTTTGCGGGGGCATTGACTACCCCATTTTTTTCAAAAGATCTTGTGGCGAAAGATATATTTTTCTTTGTTAATAGAGAGCACCGTGGTTCTCGCGCTGCTTACTCGCTCTGGAAGGCGTTTGAATTATGGTCAGCGCAACGAGGCGCTACTGCAATCTGGTGTGGTGTTGCCACCGGCATCTCGCTTGAGCGTACTGACAAGTTTTTCACCTCGTTGGGCTGCGAGAATATTGGAAAAAACTACTGGTTGAAAGTACCGCCGCCCGGGTAGGAGGACTGCGGTCTCTGCGCAAGAAACTGGAAACGAGGGAGATGCGAAATGTGTGGCGGTTACTACGGTCCGAGTAATGAGATTGATTACACACTCAGCGGTGGTAACAACAACGCATACGCGTATTACAACAGCACGTACAATCTTATGGGCGGATTGAACTACCAATGGTGGAGTCCATCACCAACGGCCTCGTCGCTTACCGTTCATCTCAGCTCAGGGAATAGCTCTGACCACCTGTTGCTTGGAAGCAGCTACTACTCATCCTGGAGTAGTGGAAATAGCTTTACCCTATCCGTCTCAGGAGGGCAGATCTTATACAATGGTACTAGTGTTGTAGGAACCTTTGTAACTCCAGCAGCTGGACAAGATCTGTCAATCAACATCAACTCTGCTTATAACTCAAATTACGAGGTTATGGCAGCGTTGATGCAGGATGTGCAGTATTACAATTCATCAACCAACCGATCTGCGTATGACGAGACTGTCAGTTTTCAGTTTTCTGGATCTGGGTTCTGGTCAACTCCGACTATTAATCTGCATGTTCAAGGGTACGTAACTGCTCCATCCGTATCTCTTGCTAACGATACAGGCTCTAGTCACAGCGACAGAGTTACCTCTGACCCCACGCTAGTCACTAGCGGGCTGTTTAGTGGGAACGCGCTTGAGTTTTGGAATGGAAATAGCTGGAGTAGCACCTCATTTGTCGCCCAGGAAGGCGCGAACACGGTAAGCGTGCGTCAAGTTCGGCCCGACGGAACGGCTAGCTCTTCCTCCTCGCTCAGCTTTACATTGGATCGCAGCGCTCCGAGCCTGTCGGGGGCTGCGACAACCCAGCCGAACCCCAATGGCTGGTACAAGGGTAATGTGACGGTCCACTGGACTGCCAGCGATGCTCTGTCCGGACTTGCTGGCGCTGCCCCCGCGGACAAGACCATCACCACGGAAGGGGCGAACCTCTCGGCCACGGCCAGCGTATCGGACAAGGCGGGCAACAGCGCCTCGGCGACGGTCAGCGGCATCAACATCGACAAGACGGCGCCGACGCTGTCGGGGGCGGCGACGACGCAGGCCAACGCCAACGGCTGGTACAACCACGACGTCGCGGTCGCTTGGACGGCCGCGGATGCTCTGTCCGGACTTGCTGGCGCTGCTCCCGCGGACAAGACCATCACCACGGAAGGGGCGAACCAGTCGGTCTCGGCCAGCGTGCAGGACAAGGCGGGCAACAGCACCTCGGCGTCGGTCAGCGGCATCAACATCGACAAGACCGGCCCGACGCTGTCGGGGGCGGCGACGACGCAAGCCAACGCCAACGGCTGGTACAACCACGACGTCGCGGTTGGCTTCACGGCCGCGGATGCCCTGTCGGGTGTTGACACGGTCAGTGGTCCCACCACGCTCTCAACCGAAGGGACGAACCAGTCGGTTCAGGGATCGGCGACCGACAAGGCGGGCAACAGCGCCTCGGTGACGGTCAGCGGCATCAACATCGACAAGACCGGCCCGACGCTGTCGGGAGCGGCGACGACGCAGGCCAACGCCAACGGCTGGTACAACCACGACGTCGCGGTCCACTGGACAGCCGCGGATGCCCTGTCGGGCATCGATGGCACGGCTCCGGCCGACGCGAGCCTGACCACGGAGGGCGCGAACCAGTCGGTCTCGGCCAGCGTGCTGGACAAGGCGGGCAACAGCACCTCGGCGTCGGTCAGCGGCATCAACATCGACAAGACCGGCCCGACGCTGTCGGGAGCGGCGACGACGCAGGCCAATGCCAACGGCTGGTACAACCACGATGTCGCAGTCGGCTTCACGGCCGCGGATGCCCTGTCGGGTGTTGACACGGTCAGTGGTCCCACCACGCTCTCAACCGAAGGGACGAACCAGTCGGTTCAGGGATCGGCGACCGACAAGGCGGGCAACAGCGCCTCGGTGACGGTCAGCGGCATCAACATCGACAAGACCGGCCCGACGCTGTCGGGAGCGGCGACGACGCAGGCCAACGCCAACGGCTGGTACAACCACGACGTCGCGGTCCACTGGACAGCCGCGGATGCCCTGTCGGGCATCGATGGCACGGCTCCGGCCGACGCGAGCCTGACCACGGAGGGCGCGAACCAGTCGGTCTCGGCCAGCGTGCTGGACAAGGCGGGCAACAGCACCTCGGCGTCGGTCAGCGGCATCAACATCGACAAGACCGGCCCGACGCTGTCGGGAGCGGCGACGACGCAGGCCAACGCCAACGGCTGGTACAACCACGACGTCGCGGTTGGCTTCACGGCCGCGGATGCCCTGTCGGGTGTTGACACGGTCAGTGGTGTCACCACGCTCTCGACCGAAGGGACGAACCAGTCGGTTCAGGGTTCGGCGACCGACAAGGCGGGCAACAGCGCCTCGGTGACGGTCAGTGGCATCAACATCGACAAGACCGGCCCGACGCTGTCGGGAGCGGCGACGACGCAGGCCAATGCCAACGGCTGGTACAACCACGATGTCGCAGTCGGCTTCACGGCCGCGGATGCCCTGTCGGGTGTTGACACGGTCAGTGGTGTCACCACGCTCTCGACCGAAGGGACGAACCAGTCGGTTCAGGGTTCGGCGACCGACAAGGCGGGCAACAGCGCCTCGGTGACGGTCAGTGGCATCAACATCGACAAGACCGGCCCGACGCTGTCGGGGGCGGCGACGACGCAGGCCAATGCCAACGGCTGGTACAACCACGACGTCGCGGTCGCTTGGACGGCCGCGGATGCTCTGTCCGGACTTGCTGGCGCTGCTCCCGCGGACAAGACCATCACCACGGAAGGGGCGAACCAGTCGGTCTCGGCCAGCGTGCAGGACAAGGCGGGCAACAGCACCTCGGCGTCGGTCAGTGGCATCAACATCGACAAGACCGGCCCGACGCTGTCGGGGGCGGCGACGACGCAAGCCAACGCCAACGGCTGGTACAACCACGACGTCGCGGTTGGCTTCACGGCCGCGGACAGCCTGTCGGGTGTTGACACGGTCAGTGGTCCCACCACGCTCTCAACCGAAGGGACGAACCAGTCGGTTCAGGGATCGGCGACCGACAAGGCGGGCAACAGCGCCTCGGTGACGGTCAGCGGCATCAACATCGACAAGACCGGCCCGACGCTGTCGGGAGCGGCGACGACGCAGGCCAACGCCAACGGCTGGTACAACCACGACGTCGCGGTCCACTGGACAGCCGCGGATGCCCTGTCGGGCATCGATGGCACGGCTCCGGCCGACGCGAGCCTGACCACGGAGGGCGCGAACCAGTCGGTCTCGGCCAGCGTGCTGGACAAGGCGGGCAACAGCACCTCGGCGTCGGTCAGCGGCATCAACATCGACAAGACCGGCCCGACCTTGTCGGGAGCGGCGACGACGCAGGCCAACGCCAACGGCTGGTACAAGGGGGACGTCGCGGTCCACTGGACGGCCGCGGATGCTCTGTCGGGGCTCGATGGCGCGGCTCCGGCCGACGCGAGCCTGACCACGGAAGGGGCGAACCAGTCGGTCTCGGCGAGCACGTCGGACAAGGCGGGCAACAGCACCTCGACGACGGTCAGCGGCATCAACATCGACAAGACCGGACCGACGCTGTCGGGAGCGGCGACGACGCAGGCCAATGCCAACGGCTGGTACAACCACGACGTCGCGGTCCACTGGACGGCCGCGGATGCTCTGTCAGGGCTCGATGGCGCGGCTCCGGCCGATGCGAGCCTGACCACGGAGGGCGCGAACCAGTCGGTCTCGGCCAGCGTGCTGGACAAGGCGGGCAACAGCACCTCGGC
Source organism: Methylobacterium sp. 4-46 (assembly GCF_000019365.1). Classification (GTDB taxonomy): domain Bacteria; phylum Pseudomonadota; class Alphaproteobacteria; order Rhizobiales; family Beijerinckiaceae; genus Methylobacterium. The sequence continues at coordinate 3,757,033 of NC_010511.1, forward strand.
GTCGGTCAGTGGCATCAACATCGACAAGACCGGCCCGACGCTGTCGGGGGCGGCGACGACGCAAGCCAACGCCAACGGCTGGTACAACCACGACGTCGCGGTTGGCTTCACGGCCGCGGACAGCCTGTCGGGTGTTGACACGGTCAGTGGTGTCACCACGCTCTCGACCGAAGGGACGAACCAGTCGGTTCAGGGATCGGCGACCGACAAGGCGGGCAACAGCGCCTCGGTGACGGTCAGCGGCATCAACATCGACAAGACCGGCCCGACGCTGTCGGGAGCGGCGACGACGCAGGCCAATGCCAACGGCTGGTACAAGGGGGACGTCGCGGTCCACTGGACGGCCGCGGATGCTCTGTCGGGGCTCGATGGCGCGGCTCCGGCCGACGCGAGCCTGACCACGGAGGGCGCGAACCAGTCGGCCTCGGCCAGCGTGCAGGACAAGGCGGGCAACAGCACCTCGGCGTCGGTCAGCGGCATCAACATCGACAAGACCGGCCCGACGCTGTCGGGAGCGGCGACGACGCAGGCCAATGCCAACGGCTGGTACAACCACGACGTCGCGGTCCACTGGACGGCCGCGGATGCCCTGTCGGGGCTCGATGGCGCGGCTCCGGCCGATGCGAGCCTGACCACGGAGGGCGCGAACCGGTCGGTCTCGGCCAGCGTGCAGGACAAGGCTGGCAACAGCGCCTCGGTGACGGTCAGTGGCATCAACATCGACAAGACCGCGCCGACGGGCACGGGTTCCCATTCGGACGGAACCTACACCACCGTGGCCAGCGACACCCTCCTGGTCTCGGCCGCCGATGCCCTTTCAGGTGTGGCATCGGTTCAGTTCTACGACAACGACGTGGCGCTCCGCACACCAGTGACGGCGGTGGATCAGACCACAGGCAAGTATACGCTGGCGGCCACCAACCTGACGGAGGGCAAGCACGTCTTCACGGCGGTGGCGACGGACAAAGCGGGTAATCAGAGCGGGTCCATGAGCGTGGGCACGACGCTAGTGGACACGACGGCTCCCGTGACATCGATCACGGATATTACCCAGAGTGTGACCAAGACCGGATCAACCACCCTGGTCAGCGGCTCCTCAGAAGCCAACAGCACCGTCACGTTGCTCGATACAAATGGGACGACAGTGCTGGGCACCGCGAATGCCGACAGTGCGGGTCATTGGAACACCACGCTGACGAACCTGTCCAATGTCGTGCACAACTTCACTGCCAAAGCGACCGACTTGGCAGGCAATGTGGGCTCCTCCAGTCAGGTGGCGATTTTCGGGACCACTGGCAATGACGTCATCAAAGCAGTACCCGGTGGGGGCCTCATCGTCGGTTCGACCGGCAATGACAATATGACAGCTGGCGTCGGGATCGATAACTTCGTGTTCCATGCCAATCTTGGAAAGAACGTCATCTCGGGGTTCGATGTATTCCAAGATATTCTGAGTTTCGATCACAACCTGTTTGCAGGAATTACGGACGCATCGAAGATCATAAACTACACGGCTGACGTGAATGGGAACGCAACGGTCATCGTCGACCCGAACGACACGGTGACCCTGCTCGGTGTGACCAAGGCGCAGCTACAAGCTCACCTGAGTGACTTCCACCTCCTGTGAAGCCGTGACTTCGGAGACCAGGACAGGAAAGGCTGCCCGGAAGCTTTCGGGCAGCGGTGTCGAGGCCAATCTTGGTCAAACCAAGACTGCGTTCATCAAGCTTGCTCCTGAGCAGGCGGCGCGGTTCTCCGGGCCGACCTGCGGGTCGGCTTCTCCTGGCAGGTCCGGCCGTTCGGGATCATTGGATGGCCGTCACTCGGCTGTTCCGAAGAGGGCGGCGGCGTGGGCGTGGACGAGGTCCTCGGCGCGCTGGTGGCGAGCGATCTTCCGCTGGAAGGTGGCGGCGTGCATGCTCTTGGGCTTGTCGAGACCATCGCCGATGGCACCGTCCGAGTCACCGAGTTGGTGGCGGAGCTTGAAGGCGCGGCTGATGGCGCGGTTGCGGGGGCTCTCGCGCTGGGAGCGGTAGGCGAGGCGGTAGGCCTGCCGGGCGGCGAAGCCGGTGGCGCCGAGGGGCAGGTCGAGCCTGGAAGTGCGGCGCCCGGTGAGGGGGCAGAGGAACCACCAGCGCTGGCCCCCGAGGGGCTGGGGCGTAGCAAGGACGGCGACGGTCTCGTCGTGCTCGGAGAGCGTGCGGCGGCGGGTGGTGCGGTAGAGCAGGCGGACGTGCCCGCGATCCTGGCCGAGAGTGGCGGAAGAAGTGACGGAGGCCCTGGGCTGCCCGGGGTAGCGGGAAGTCCAGGTCAGGGTGCCGACGCGGGTGTGGCCGGGCTGGATGATGCGGTCGCGCAGGGGTTTGGGGAGATCGAGGGCGAGGCAGCTCTCGACGGTGGGCCTGCCGCCCCAGTTGCCGCTGGTGACGCCGCCCATGTCCCGTCCCGTCTCGTCTCCCGCGGATTGTCCGAAATTCCGTGGCAAGTTTTGCACCTGGGTGACCCTCCAGGTCGTCGCGCCGCGGGCGGTCGGGATGCCACGCTCGGTCAGGGCGCGGGCCAGGCCGGCCGCGGAGGTGACGCCCGCCGCGCGCAACTCGGCGAGGGCCGGGGCGAGGCGCTGCGCATTGCGCTCGCCCCGCGCCCTCCGGCCGGCGGCGGCGGCCGCGTGGTCGGCCGGCGTGAACCTCTTCCCCCGGAAGCCACCCAGGACTTGGCCGCGGGCCTTGGCGGCGGCCAGCGCGGCCCTGCTTGGCGGTGCTGACACGGGCGTAGGTGACGAAGGCGCGGGGCGGCGTGGGGTCTGGGGGCGGGGGGCACGGAATGCTCAACGAACAATGAGCTTGATGGTGTGGATGGCTCCTGATGACGAGAACTGACGGTGTCATCCTGGGCGGGCCCATGGTCTTGCCGAACCGCTCCTCGCTAAAGCGGCAGAGGTCCGGCAACGTCCAGTTCGACGGCTCCCCGCGCTCCGAGTCCGGCCCGACCAGGATCCGGTGCACCAGCACTGCCTGCTCGCCCTCGCTGAGAATCTCCCGCTGCGGCCGTGCGGACGGTCCACCAGCCCGGCCAGTCCCTCGGCATGGAACCGGATCACCGCGTCGCGCAGCGCTTGACGCTCCATCCCAGCCGCCCGGGCCGCCTGGCGCGGTCATGCCGTCCAGCGCGTTAGCGACGGCCAGGAGGCGCTGCATCGTGCATCGGCGGGGCTCGCGCGCCGGGCCAGGCGACGCAACTCGGCGGTGCTTGCGCGGTCGGTGCGGATCGTCAGGCCCGGTCGTGCCATGGCGGCTTCCTGCTGCACAGGCCGCAGGCCAGCACAGACGCGCCTCACAACCAGCTCACGTCCGAGTCAACGCCAAAGCGCCGCGGTATTAGCTCGACGTTGGCCCATGCGATGGGCGCTCGGCACCGGTGAGGTGACGAAGCGGGCGAGACGTCGGACGAGAAGCTTGACGGCGACCGCCTGCAGGAAGGCAGAAGCCAAGGTGAGGTGCATCAAGAGCTTTCCAATACGGCGGTGTTACCTGATCTAGACGAAGAAATGTTAAACGGCCCAACTGCTTGGATGCACAGCGCAGTATTCTGCGCCCGCCGCCCGGGTCAGCGTCGGCGCCCTCTCACCTCTGCGCGTCGAGCAGCGGCGACCAGGTCGGGTCCGAGGCGTAGGACGGGGTCGGCACCGGCTGCTCCACCCGGCCGGTGACGTCGACCATGTAGAGCTTGCCGCCCGCCTGCCCGCCCGGATCGCGGAAGAACATCACGTATTGGCCGTTCGGCGCCCAGGTCGGCCCCTCGTTGTGGAAGCCCTCCGTCAGCACCCGCTCGCCGGAGCCGTCCGGCTTCATGATGCAGATCGCGAAGGAGCCTCGCCGCTGGCGCGTGAAGGCGATGTAGTCGCCCCGCGGCGACCAGGCCGGCTGCGAGGCCGAGCCGTCGCCGAAGGAGATCCGGCGCGGATTCGAGCCGTCCGCCCCCATCACGTAGATCTGCTGCTGGCCGCCGCGGTCGGATTCGAACACGATCTCGCGCCCGTCCGGCGAGAAGGACGGCGAGGTGTCGATGGCGTTGGCGTTGGTGATCCGGGTCTGCGCCTTGCTGGCGAGGTCCATCACGTAGATGCTGGCGTTGCCGCCGTCCTGGTCGCTCATCACGATCCGCCGGCCGTCCGGCGAGAACCGGGGGCTCGTGCTCATCTCGGCGTGGGTCGGGATCACCTGGCGGGCGCCGGTCTCCAGGTTGATGACCTGGACCCGCGGCTGCTGGCCGGTGGTCTGCGACATGTAGGTGATGTCCTGCGTCGCCGGCGAGTAGCGCGGCGCCACCACGGCGGCCTCGCCGCTCGTCAGGTAGCGCACGTTCGCGCCGTCCTGGTCCATGATCGCGAGCCGCTTGCGGCGGCGCTCCTTGGAGCCGGACTCGTCCACGAAGGCCACCCGCGTGTCGAAGAAGCCGCCGATCCCGGTGATCTTCGTGTAGACGGCGTCCGAGATCAGGTGGCCCATGCGGCGGGAATTGCCGGAGCCGCCCGCATATTGCTGGCCGATCATCTGCTGGCCCGAGAGCACGTCCCAGAGCCGGAACTCGGCCTTGACGCCGCCCGAGGCGTCGCGCGTGACCCGGCCCGTGACCAGGCCCTGCGCCCCCGCCTCCTTCCAGGCGGCGAAGTTCGGCGCCGCGTCGAAATTCGGCGTCTCGGGGAAGCGCGCCCTGTCGATCGGCACGAAGTAGCCGGAGCGCTTCAGGTTGTTGGCGACGATGCCGGAGACGAGCGGCGCCAGCGACGGGTCGCCGGCGAAATCCGCCACCGCGATCGGCATCGGCTGGAAGGCGCCGCCCGACCCGACGCGCAGGTTGAGCTGCGCCGCGGCCGGACCGGTCAGCACGAGGAACAGCCACAGCACGGGAGCCAGCGCGTGCGGCCATCGCGAGAGGAGGCGAGGAAGCATGGGGCGTGTGTCCGTCAGGATGTCGAAGGATGCAGGATGGCGGTGGGGGCGGAGCGGCGAGGTCCCCCTCCCGCGCGGGAGAGGAGCCCGGCGCGCGATCCTGCCGGGGTCATCGCGTCGTCGGCTCAGGCCCGCGGCAGCTCGAACTCCGCGTTGATCACGCGCCAATCACTGTAGAAGGGCGCGAACTGGGAGGGGATGCGGTAGGGGGCGCAGCGGCGCACCGCGCGCACGGCCGCCTCAGCGATCGAGCGGTCGACCGCGCTGCCCCCGGCCCGCAGGATGCGCGGCTCGGCCCCGAGCGACCCGTCCGGATTGAGCCGGATGTCGAGCTGCGGCAGCACCACGCCCTGGGCGGCGCCGGGCGGGGCCGAGTAGCAGCGCTCGATCTGCTGCTGCAGCAGGCCGACCAGGGCGTCGCGCTGGCTCGGGCTGAGCCGGGCCGCGCTCCCCGAGGCGGTGCCGAGGGCCGCCGTGCGCTGGACCTCGCGGCCGGTGGCGCCGCTCGCCTGGGCGGGGGCGCGGGTGGCCAGCATGTCGCGGATCGAGCCGGCATTGAACTGGTTGGCGAGTTCGGCCTGCCGGCGCGCCTTCGCCTCGGCCGCCGCCTTGGCTTTCGCCTCCGCGACCGCCTTGGCGCGGGCCGCGTCGGCCTTGGCCTTGGCCTCCGCGGCCGCCTTGGCCTCCGCGGCCGCCTTGGCCTCAGCCGCCGCCTTGGCCTCCGCGGCGGCCTTCGCCTTCGCTTCCGCCCGGGCTTCCGCCTCCGCCTCGGCCTTGGCCTCCGCCTCGGCCTTGGCCCGGGCCTCGGCCTGCGCCTTGGCCTCGGCGCGGGCCTTCTCCGCCCGCGCCTTCTCGGCCCGGGCCTTCTCCTGCGCGGCCTTCTCCTTCGCCTCGGCCTCCTCGCGGGCGATCAGCTCCGCCAGTTCCTCGCGGCGGGCCGCTTCGGCCTTCGCCTTCGCCTCGGCCTGCGCCTTCTCGGCGGCCCTCGCGGCGGCGGCTTTCGCGGCCTCGGCGGCGGCCTTGGCGGCCTCGGCGCGGGCCGCCCGGGCGGCTTCGGCCTTGGCCGCTTCCGCTCTGGCGGCCTCCGCCTTCGCGGCCTCGGCCCGCGCCTGCTCGCGCGCCTCGCTGTCGTCGGGGCGCGTCGGCGGCAGGGGCGCGGGCGGCTCCAGGGCCGGCCGCAGCGGCGGCAGGACCGGCTCCTCGGCATTCGCCACCCTCATCTCGGGCGGGCGGGTCGGCGGGGTCGGCACGTCGGTCTTGGCCTCGCCGGGATCCTTCTCGATCGCCTTGTCGGCGACGCGGTCGGCGCGCGGGGCCTTCGCGGGCGCGTCGCCCTCCGGCCGGCCGCGCGTGAGTTCCGAGAACTCGTTCTCGGTGATGACCTCGACGGGCACGCCCTCCTCGGCCCGCGGCAGCTCGTGGGCCGCCGCGGCGTAGAGCGCGGCGCCGAGCAGGGCCACGTGAATCAGCCCCGAGATCCAGATTCCGGGCTCGGACCGCTTGAGGGAGGGCAGGCCCATGCGGCGCCTATCGCTGGTCGGGCTCGGTGACGAGGGCGACCTTCTTGAAGCCGCCGCCCGTCACGATCGCCATCACCTGCGCGACCCGGCCGTAATCGACCCGCTTGTCGCCGCGCACGAAGACGCGCTCCTCGAACCCCTCCCGCGCCGTGGCGCTGAGGCGGGGCACGATGGCGTCGTCGGCGAGTTCCTCCTCGCCGAGGAAGACCTGGCCGGTCTGCCGGATCGAGAGGGTGACCGGCTTGGCGTCCGAGTTGAGCGGCGCGGCCTTGGTCTGCGGCAGATCGAGGGGCACGCCCACCGTCATCATCGGCGCTGCCACCATGAAGATGATGAGCAGCACCAGCACGACGTCGATGAACGGCGTCATGTTGATCTCGTTGATGGCGCCGCCCCGCCGCCCGCGCCGGCGGCGCTTGCCGCCCTGTGCGGCTCCGGTGGCCATGCCCATGATCGTCGTCCCGGCTCGCGTGGGGAGGGGGTCAGGCGACGAGCGCGAGGCGCTCGTCGATCTGGCGCGACAGGATGGCGGAGAATTCGTCGGCGAAGCCTTCGAGGCGTCCCTGCAGCTTGCCCACCGAGGCCTGGAGCTTGTTGTAGGCGAGCACGGCCGGGATCGCCGCGAAGAGGCCGATCGCGGTGGCGAAGAGCGCCTCCGCGATGCCAGGCGCCACCACCGCCAGGCTGGTGTTCTTGGAGGCGGCGATCGACGTGAAGGCGGTCATGATGCCCCAGACGGTGCCGAACAGGCCGATATAGGGGCCGGCCGAGCCGATCGAGGCCAGGAAGAGCAGGCGCGATTCGAAGCGCTCGACCTCCCGCTGGATGGTCACGTCGAGCACCTTGTCGATGCGCTGGCTCAGGCTCTGGATCGAGCGGCCCGAGCCCTCGAAGGAGCGCTTCCACTCGCGCATCGCCGCGACGAAGACCGCCGCGAGCCCGGTCGGCGCCTTGTCGTGGAAGGAGCGGTAGAGCTCCTCCAGCGAGCGGCCCGACCAGAAGGATTCCTCGAAGGCGTCCATCTCGGCCTTGGCACGGCGGAACAGCAGCGTCTTGTCGACGATGATGGCCCAGCACCAGACGGAGGCGCCGAGCAGCCCGAGCATCACCACCTTGACCACGACGTGCGCCTGCCAGAACAGGCCGAACAGGGTGATCTCGTGGACCGGAAGGGCCTGGACGGCATCGGCGGGGTTCATGCAATCGTCCTCACGTCCCGGGCGGCGGATCCAGCCCCTGGTGCGTCCTCGGATTGAGCGGTTTGACGTTCGATCGCGCTCGAATCTGTCGAAAGTAAGGGAAGCGGGCCGGCTCCGGCCGCTGCCGGGGCCAGTTAAGGGGCGGTCAGGGTTAAGGTTTGGTTGAGGCCGCCGGCCTCAGCCGGCCGCCCGGAGGGCCGCGGGCGCCGCTTCGGGCGCCGGCGAGGCCCCGGCGGAGCGCGCCGGCGGCGCGGCGGGGAACGGCGCGCGGCCCGTCACGGACTCCTGCAGCGACCGGCGCACGGCGTCCTGCGCGAGCGCGGTGGCGGCCTTGCGGTCGCTGCCGGTGGCGAAGGCGACCGGCTCGGCCCAGACCACCTCGACGTCGATCGGCCCGCGTTCCAGGAACAGCGCGAGGTGCGGCGCGAGGTCCATGTCGCCGTACCACGCGATCTCCGGCCGCTCCCGCCGGGTGAGCGGCAGGCCGTGGCGCGCCGTGTAGGCGATGCAGAGGGGCTGCAGCCGCACTTGGTCGAGGCCGCCCTCGGTCAGGGCCGCCCGCGCCGCCCCGACCAGCGAGGTGCGGAAGGGCAGGAGGCGGTTGCCGTCGCCGGTCGTGCCCTCGGCGAACAGCACCACCGTCTCCCCGGCCGAGAGCCGGCGGCTGAGCTCGGTGTTGACCACCGCCGTGTGGCGCTTGCGGGCGCGGTCGATGAAGACCGTGCGCTGCATCCGCGCCATGAAGCCGATCACCGGCCAGCCGGCGATCTCGGACTTGGCCACGAAGGAGAGCGGCCGCAGGGCGCCGAGGACCAGGATGTCGAGCCAGGAGATGTGGTTGGCGAGCACCAGGGTCGCCTCGCCCGGGGCGGGCGGCGTGCCGGAGACCCGCACCCGCACCTGGAACAGGGCGAGGAACAGGCGGTGCAGGAGGAGGGGCGCGAGCCCCGCCGCCCGCCCGCCCCGCCGCAGGGCGAGGAGGTGCGGGCCGATCAGCAGCAGGAAGGCGCCCGCGTAGACGACGAGGCGCAGCCCCGTCTTCGCGTGGCGGGCGACGCGGGCCGGGGCGATCACGCGAGGCTCGCCCGCATGGTCACGGCCGCGGCCCGGCTTCCGTCCGGGCGGGTGTAGTAGGCGGCGCGGCGGCCGGTCTCGACGAAGCCGAGGCGGCGATACAGGGCGAGCGCCGCCGCGTTGCCGTCGTCGACCTCCAGGTGGACGACGCGCACCCCCGCATCGGCGAGGGCCCGCAGGTGCGCGGCGAGCAGGGTGCGGCCGAGCCCCGCGCCCCGGGAGGCGGGGCCGATCACGACCGTGAGGATCTCGGCCTCGTCGAGGACGATCCGCGACAGCGCGAAGCCCGAGAGCCGCCCGCCCTGCATGAGCCCGTGGGCGACGTGCCCGCGCTCGCAGAGCATCTGCTCGAATTCGTGGACCTCCCAGGGCCGCGCGAAGCCGGTGGCGTGAAGGGCGGCGAGGTCGGGGGCGTGCTCGGCGGAGACGAGCGGCGCCACGTGGGGCGGAGGCGGCGGGGAGAGGAAGGGGATCCGCATCGGCCTAGAGGCTGTGATGGAGCTCGGACGGGCGTGACGTCGCGTCGGCGACGTCCGGCCCGCCGGGAGGCCCGCTTCCGGCTGCTCTCGGCCCCTGCCCGGCGCTCAACCCGGGCCCGCACAACACCTGTCTGCGCTCCATCACAGCCTCTCAGCATCATTCCGCCGGCCGGGACCGGCCGGTGCCGAAGCGGTCACCGCTTCGGCGGCGAAAATCGATGCGAAACCAAGAGACCAAGCGGAAGTGCCCCTTGCAAGTCTGCCTAGAGCATTTTCCGACGAAGTGGATGCCGGTTCGTCGCGGAAAATGCGGCAAGATCTAGAGCGGCACCCGGTTGCAACGTGATCGGGTGCCGCTCTAGCGCCGAGGCAGGCGGGCGTGGTCCTGGGGCTGCGCGTCCGGCCCGCGGAGATAGAGGGGGCGCGGCAGCGCGTGCTCCGGATCGGCGACGAGGCCGAGCGAGGCGACCCAGGCGATCTCCGGGGCGATGTGCCCCTCCGGCACGACCGCCCGGCCGCCCGCCGCGTTGGCGGCCGCCGCGAGGGCGGGCGCCGCCGAGCCGGCGAGCGCCGCCGGGCCGACCAGGTGCTGCGCCGCCTCGGCGGCCGGGATCAGGGCCGGCGGCACCACGATGCCGCCGTCCGGGCTCAGGGCCTGGAAGTAGACCTGGCCGTGGCGGGCGTCGATCGCGGCGGCGAGGAGGTAGCCCTGGCCGAGGAAATCCTCGGGCGAGGCGAGGAGCGGCGCCAGCAGGGCCGAGAGCGTGGTGACGCCGACCACCGGCACCCCGCAGGCGAGGCCCACCGCCCGCGCCGCCGCGAGCCCGACGCGCAGGCCCGTATAGCTGCCCGGGCCGACCGTGACGGCGACCCGGTCGAGGCTCGCGAAGCCGCCCTCGACCCGGGCCACCACCCGCTCGACCAGGGGCAGCAGCGCCTCGGCATGGCCGCGCAGCAGCGCGAGGCTCTCCTGCGCCAGGGGCTCGGCCTCCTCGTCCGAGGAGATGCAGGCCGCGCAGGTTTCGAGCGCCGTGTCGATGGCCAGGATACGCAAGGATCGCCGACTCCGCTGCCGGGCGCGGCCCTTCCGCCGCCCGACGTTGCGCGCACACTCTACCTCATGCGCCCGGCCCCGTCAGCGCGAAGCGTGGCCGCTGTGGACAGGGCCTCAGACGGCCTGGACCTCCCGCACCTCGGGCAGGAAGTGCCGGAACAGGTTCTGCACGCCCTGGCGCAGGGTGGCGGTGGAGGACGGGCAGCCCGAGCAGGCGCCCTTCATCTCCAGGTAGACGACGCCCTCCCGGTAGCCCCGGAAGGTGATGTCGCCGCCGTCGCCCGCCACCGCCGGGCGCACCCGGGTCTCGAGCAGGTCCTTGATGGTCGCGACCGTGTCGGCATCCGCCTCGGCGAAGAACTCCTCGGCGGGGGCCGCGGGCGCGGCGCCGGCGTCGAGCACGGGCGCTCCCGACAGGAAATGCTCCATGATGGCGCCGAGCACGGCCGGCTTCACCTGCGGCCATTCCGAACCGTCCTCGGCCTTGGTGACCGAGATGAAGTCGTGGCCGAAATAGACGCCGGCCACGCCCGGCACCGCGAAGAGGGCGCGGGCGAGGGGCGAGGGCGCCGCCTGGTCGGGGGAACGCGCCTCGAAGGTGCCGTCCGTGAGCACGACCTTCCCGGGCAGGAACTTCAGGGTGGCGGGGTTCGGCGTCGCTTCGGTCTGGATGAACATGCGGGTTCCTCGGGTTCTCAGCGCCGGTTCAAGGCCGGCCGGGAACGGCGCGTGGCGCCACGGCTGATGTGGACCCGGGCGGCGAAAACCGCAACGCCGAAGGGGCCTCAGCCGGCGAGCGCGGTGATCTCGGCCTCGGTCAGCGCCCCCGGCACGATCACCACGGGCACCGGGAAGGATCCGGCGGCCCGGCCGGCGATGCTCGCCACGAGCGGCCCCGGCCCGTCCGTGCCGGTCGCCGCGGCGAGGACCAGGAAACCGATATCCTCGTCCTCGCGGATCAGGCGCAGGATCTCGTCGGCGCGCTCGCCCGTGCGCACGAGGCATTCCGGATCGACCCCGGCGGCGTGGCGCGCGCCGGCCGCGAGGGCGTCGAGGCGCTCCCGGATCTCGGCCTCGGCCTCTTCCCGCATCGCGTCCCCGACGCCGAGCCACTCGAAACTCTCGGGCGGCTCGGCCACCGCCAGCATCACCACCCGGGCATTGAGCCGCGCGGCCCGCCGCACGGCGAAGTGCAGCGCGCGGTCGCATTCGGGCGTCCCGTCGACGAGGACCAGGAACTTGAGCCGGTGACCCGGCTCGAAGGACCGGCGCCGCTTGATCTCGGCCATGATAGGACGCGCTCCGCCGCCCGGATGCTGCCGTCCCGCGGCCCGGGCCGCAAGGCCGCCTCACCCATCGACAAGGCCCGTGCCATCCTGTAGAGAGCCGGCCAACTCACAACAGGACGCCGAAATCCTGCGTCGGACCGCATCCCGCGGCGAGGCGTGACGGCAGGAGCTTGACCCATGAACATCATCCAGCAGCTTGAGCAGGAAGAGATCGCCAAGCTCAACAAGACCATTCCGGACTTCGAGCCGGGCGACACGGTCATCGTCAACGTCAAGGTGAAGGAAGGCGAGCGCACCCGCGTGCAGGCCTACGAGGGCGTCTGCATCGGCCGGTCCGGCTCGGGCCTCAACGAGAACTTCACCGTCCGCAAGATCTCGTACGGCGAGGGCGTCGAGCGCGTCTTCCCGATCTACTCGCCGATGATCGACTCGATCAAGGTGACCCGCCGCGGCAAGGTGCGTCGCGCCAAGCTCTACTACCTGCGCGACCGGCGCGGGAAGTCCGCCCGCATCGCCGAGCGGGCCGAGCGCGGCAGCGACAAGGGCAAGGCCGCGCCGGCCGCCGCCGAGTGAGCGCCCCGCGCCGCTGACGACCAGGACCCCTCCCCTCCCGGGCGAGGGGTTTTTCGTGTCGGGAGCGCGCCCGAGACCCGCCTCATGCCAGATCCGCTTGATCCCTTCGGCATGGCGGATGGGGGCTTCGCTCAAGCGCCGCGCGGGCTCCTGATCCGCTTGGATCGACCGGATCCCGGATCAGGCCCGCACCAGCCCCTCGCGCGCCGCGAAGGTCCAGAGCTTGTTGCCGGAGAAGTTCCAGAACACCACCAGCCCCGTGGTGACGACCTGCGCGGGCAGGTAGGTCAGGCCGGCCCAGCGGATGAGCAGCGCCATCAGGACCCAGGTCAGGACGAGGCCGCACCCCGCCACGACCACGAAGCGCCACAGCGCCTCCCCGTGCGGCCGGTCGCTCGCGTAAGTGTGGCGACGGTTGAGCGTGTAGGACACGAACCCGCCCGCCACGTAGCCGAGGATCGCCGCCGGCACCGGGTCGACCCGGCCGAGTTCGACCAGCAGCACCAGAAGGCCGTAATGCACCGCGAGGGCGCCGAAGCCGATCGTCACGTAGGTGGTGAATTGCCGCGCCAGCGCCACGAGCGGGTGCTGGCGCAGGCGCGCCAGCGCCGTGCGAAGATCCTGATCCGTGCCCACGCAGTCCATCCGTCGCGACGCCCGTCGCCCTGCCCTCCTATCTAGCGCGGATCACTGAACCGAAGATGACCCGGGCACGCGCTGCATGCGGCCCGCGAGCTTGCGGGCGAGCCGGCGCGGCAGCAGGCGCAGGAGCGCCACCGTCGCGCGGTTGCCGGCCCCCGGCACCACCACGGCATCCCCGCGCAGGTAGGCCTCCACCGCGAGGCGGGCGACCGCCTCGGCCGCCATGCCGGGCCCGTTGAAGCGCTTCGTGCCCTCGACATCGGCCCGGGCCGGGAACTCGGTGTCGGTCACGCCCGGGCAGACGGCCGTGACGGTGACGCCGAAGGGCCGCGCCTCCTCGTGGAGCGCCTCCGACAGGGAGAGCAGGTAGGCCTTGCTGGCGTAGTAGGCGGCCATCTTCGGCCCCGCCACGTAGGCCCCCACCGAGGCGACGTTGAGGATGCCGCCCCGGCGGCGCGCGATCAGCCCGGGCAGCACGCCGCGCGCCAGCGCGGTCGGCGCCGCCACGTTGACGGCCAGCATCGCCGAGAGATCCTCGGCCGGCAGGGTGGCGAAGCGCCCGCGCAGGCCGAACCCCGCATTGTTGACGAGGCCGTGCAGGACGATGCCGCGCGCCTCGACGGCCGCGAGCAGCTGCGCGGGCGCCTCCGGCCGGGCGAGGTCGGCCGGGATCACCGCGACGGGCACGCGTCCGGCGAGGTCCGCGGCGAGGGCCCGCAGCCGCTCCTCCCGGCGGGCCGTGAGGACGAGGGCGTGGCCCCGGCCCGCGAAGGCGCGCGCCAGGGCGGCGCCGATGCCGCTCGACGCCCCCGTGACCAGGGTCCAGTCGCGCGCCCCGCTCAAGCCTAATGCGCGCGGACCCGCCGCGGCCTTTCATTCTTCCGCCAGCGCGTGTTACACGCGCCCGAGATCCATCCCCCCGCGCCCGGCCTGCCCAGCCCGCCTCCGCGCCCGAGCGGTGCGACGCGGACGAGGCCGGACGCGCGCTGCGAGAGTCCGACGCGTCCGATGCCCAAGCGCACCGATATCTCCTCCATCCTCATCATCGGCGCGGGTCCGATCGTCATCGGGCAGGCTTGCGAGTTCGATTATTCGGGCACGCAGGCCTGCAAGGCGCTGCGTCAGGAAGGCTACCGGATCATCCTGGTCAATTCCAACCCGGCCACGATCATGACCGATCCGGAGCTGGCGGACGCGACCTACGTCGAGCCGATCACGCCCGAGATCGTCGCCAAGATCATCGCCAAGGAGCGCCCCGACGCGCTGCTGCCGACCATGGGCGGGCAGACCGCGTTGAACTGCGCCCTCTCGCTCAAGCGCATGGGCGTGCTCGACGAGTTCGGCGTGCAGATGATCGGCGCCACCGCGGAGGCGATCGACAAGGCCGAGGACCGGCACCTCTTCCGCGACGCGATGACGAAGATCGGCCTGGAGACGCCGCGCTCGGCGCTGGCCAACGCCTCGGCGGCCAAGAAGGCCGACCGCGAGAAGTACCTCGCCGAGGTCGCCCGGATCGAGGAGGCGACTCCCGATCCGGAGGCGCGCAGGGCCGCCCTCGCGGCCTTCGAGAAGAAGTGGGCCGCCGGCGAGGCGGACCGGCGCAAGCGCTACGGCGAGCACGCCCTCGGCCAGGCGCTGATCGCGCTCGCCGAGATCGGCCTGCCGGCGATCATCCGCCCCTCCTTCACCCTCGGCGGCACGGGCGGCGGCATCGCCTACAACCGCGAGGAATTTCTCGACATCGTCGAGCGCGGCATCGACGCCTCGCCGACCAACGAGGTGCTGATCGAGGAATCGGTGCTCGGCTGGAAGGAGTACGAGATGGAGGTGGTCCGCGACAGGGCGGACAACTGCATCATCGTCTGCTCGATCGAGAACATCGACCCGATGGGCGTGCACACGGGCGATTCGATCACCGTCGCCCCGGCGCTGACGCTCACCGACAAGGAATACCAGGTGATGCGCGACGCCTCGCTGGCGGTCCTGCGCGAGATCGGCGTCGAGACCGGCGGCTCGAACGTGCAATTCGCCATCGACCCGGAGACGGGCCGCATGGTGGTGATCGAGATGAACCCGCGCGTCTCGCGCTCCTCGGCCCTGGCCTCGAAGGCGACCGGCTTCCCGATCGCCAAGGTCGCGGCGAAGCTCGCGGTCGGCTACACGCTCGACGAGATCGCCAACGACATCACGGGCGGGGCGACGCCGGCCTCCTTCGAGCCGACGATCGACTACGTCGTCACCAAGATCCCCCGCTTCGCCTTCGAGAAGTTCCCGGGCGCCGAGCCGACCCTGACGACCTCGATGAAGTCGGTGGGCGAGGCGATGGCGATCGGGCGCTGCTTCGCCGAGTCGCTGCAGAAGGCCCTGCGCTCCCTCGAGACCGGGCTCACCGGCCTCGACGACGTCGAGATCGAGGGGCTCGGCAAGGGCGACGACCGCAACGCCATCAAGGCGGCCCTCGGCACGCCGACCCCTGACCGGCTGCTCAAGGTGGCCCAGGCCCTGCGGCTCGGCGTCAGCCACGCCGACGTGCACGCCTCCTGCCGGATCGACCCCTGGTTCCTGGAGCAGCTCCAGGCGATCATCGACCTTGAGACCAAGGTGAAGCGGTTCGGCCTGCCGCGCAGCCCGGGCGCCTTCCGGCAGCTCAAGGCGGCGGGCTTCTCGGACGCGCGGCTCGCGGTGCTGGCCGGCACCGACGAGGCGAGCGTGCGCGCCGCCCGCCGGGCCCTGGCGGTGCGCCCGGTCTTCAAGCGCATCGACACCTGCGCGGCCGAGTTCGCCTCGCCCACCGCCTACATGTACTCGACCTACGTGGCGCCCTTCGCCGGCACCGTCGCGGACGAGGCCCAGCCCTCCGGCGCCCGCAAGGTGATCATCCTGGGCGGCGGCCCCAACCGCATCGGCCAGGGCATCGAGTTCGACTATTGCTGCTGCCACGCCTGCTTCGCGCTGAGCGAGGCCGGCTTCGAGACGATCATGGTCAACTGCAACCCGGAGACGGTGTCGACCGACTACGACACGTCGGACCGGCTCTACTTCGAGCCGCTGACCGCCGAGGACGTGCTGGAGATCGTCGAGACCGAGCGGCAGGCCGGCACCCTGCACGGGGTCATCGTGCAGTTCGGCGGCCAGACGCCGCTCAAGCTCGCCCGCGCCCTGGAGGAGGCGGGGGTGCCGATCCTCGGCACCTCGCCCGACGCGATCGACCTCGCGGAGGACCGCGACCAGTTCAAGCGGCTCCTCGACAAGCTCCACCTCAAGCAGCCGAAGAACGGCATCGCCTTCTCGGTCGAGCAGAGCCGGCTCGTCGCGGCCGATCTCGGCCTGCCCTTCGTGGTGCGGCCCTCCTACGTGCTCGGCGGGCGGGCCATGGCGATCATCCGGGACGAGACGCAGTTCGCCGACTACCTCCTCGACACGCTGCCGAGCCTGATCCCCTCGGACGTCAAGGCCCGCTACCCGAACGACAAGACCGGGCAGATCAACACGGTGCTGGGCAAGAACCCGCTCCTGTTCGACCGCTACCTGACCGACGCGACCGAGGTCGACGTCGACGCGGTGGCGGACGGCGCGGACGTCTTCATCGCCGGCATCATGGAGCACATCGAGGAGGCGGGCATCCACTCGGGCGATTCCGCCTGCACGCTGCCGCCGCGCTCGCTCTCGCCGGAGACGATCGCGGAACTGGAGCGCCAGACCCGCGACCTCGCGCTCGCCCTCAAGGTCGGCGGGCTGATGAACGTGCAGTACGCGATCAAGGACGGCACGATCTACGTGCTGGAGGTGAACCCCCGCGCCTCGCGCACGGTGCCCTTCGTCGCCAAGGTGATCGGCGAGCCGATCGCCAAGATCGCCGCCCGCGTGATGGCCGGCGAGCCCCTGGCGCAGTTCGGGCTCGAGCCCAAGACCCTGCCGCATATCGGCGTGAAGGAGGCGGTCTTCCCCTTCGCGCGCTTCCCCGGGGTCGACGTGCTGCTCGGCCCGGAGATGCGCTCGACCGGCGAGGTGATCGGCCTCGACCGCAGCTTCGGCGTCGCCTTCGCCAAGAGCCAGCTCGGCTCCGGCACCCAGGTGCCGCGGGCCGGCACGGTCTTCGTCTCGGTGCGGGACGCCGACAAGGCCCGCATCCTGCCGGCGGTGCGCATGCTGGCCGAGATCGGCTTCGCGATCCTGGCCACCGGGGGCACGCAGCGCTTCCTGGCCGAGAACGGGGTCGCGGCCACCCGCATCAACAAGGTGCTGGAGGGACGCCCCCACGTCGTCGACGCGATCAAGAACGGCGAGATCCACCTCGTCTTCAACACGACCGAGGGGGCGGGCGCCCTCTCCGACTCGCGCTCGCTGCGCCGGGCGGCCCTCTTGCATAAAGTGCCGTACTACACCACTCTCGCGGGCGCGATGGCGGCCGCGGAAGGGATCAGGGCCTATCTCGGCGATGACCTCGAAGTGCGCGCCCTGCAGGAATACTTCGCGGCCTGACGCGCGGCCGTTGCGGCGCGGTCCGCGCGCCTAATCCTCGCCTTGCGCGAGACGGTGAGACCAGGCCCGGTGGAGCGTGTGATCACGTTTTGCCGGGCCGATTGCTATGGTGTGAGACGAGCACGATGGACAAGGTTCCGATCACGATCCGGGGGTACGCGGCGCTGGAGGAGGAGCTCAAGCACCGCCAGCAGGTGGAGCGCCCGCGGATCATCCAGGCGATCGCCGAGGCCCGGGCGCTCGGCGATCTCTCGGAGAATGCCGAGTATCACGCCGCCAAGGAGGCGCAGTCCCTCAACGAGGGCCGCGTGCTCGAACTGGAGAGCCTGATCTCCCGGGCGGAGATCATCGACGTCTCGAAGCTCTCGGGCACGAAGGTGAAGTTCGGCGCCACGGTCCAGCTCATCGACGAGGACACCGAGGAGGAGAAGACCTACCAGATCGTCGGCGAGCCGGAGGCGGACGTGCGCTCGGGCCGCGTCTCGATCACCTCGCCGGTGGCGCGCGCGCTGATCGGCAAGGGCGTCGGCGACACGGTCGAGGTGACGACCCCCGGCGGCGGCAAGTCCTACGAGATCGTCGGCATCCGGTACGTCGGCTGAGCGCGCCGCGCCCCGCCCGCGTCGGGCCGAGGGGTGCTGCGCGTCGGCGGGAGGCGGGGCATGCGTCCATGGATCACGGCCCTGGCGGTCGCGCTCGCCGCCCCGGCGGCGGCGGCGCCCCTCGACGGGGGGACCCGGTTCTCGGCGGTGCGGGTCGATGTCGAGACGTTGCGGGCGCGCGGGCTCGGCGGCTTCGCCGACGCGGTGGCGCGCGACCTGCAGGGCGCGCTCGCCCGCAGCCTCGCGGACCGGCTCGGCGGTCCGGGGCCGGTCCTGGTCGTGCGGGTCTCGGGCGTGTCCCTGACCGCCTTCGCGGGCGGCGGCGGGCGCCGCGCCGGGCGCGCCACCGACACCGACTACCTCGACGGCGAGGCCCTGGTGGTGGGGCGCGGCGGCGAGGTGCTGGCGCGCCATCCCCAGCTCTCGGCGGTGCCGGCGAGTTCGGGCGGCGCGTGGTACGACCCGGATTCCGAGCGGCGCCGGGTCACGGCGCTCGCCGAGCACTACGCGTGGTGGCTCAGGCGGGGGCTCGGGCTGGAGTGAGGGCTGGGCCGGCCGGGAGGCGCCGCCCCGCCCGGGTCGCTCAGAGCGCGAGCAGCTCCCGCACCTCGGCCGGCCAGCCCGCGAGGTCGAGCCCGTGCGTGGCGAACAGGGCCACCGCGAGCCGGTCGATGCCGAAGGCGACGCAGCCCGTGTGGGCCGGCTCGCCGGACGCGTCGCGCAGGTTCCAGGTCGTCCCGAAATGCTCGCGGTGGTAGTTGAAGCTCATGCAGGCCGTCGCCGGCCCGTCGCCGCGCAGCGGCACCAGCAGCTCGAATTTCAGCGCCTGTTCCAGCTGGTTGAGGGCCATCAGCTGGCCGACGCGGCCGAAGAACGGGTCGCTCGCCTGCGCCACCTCGTAGGTCAGGCCGAGCCGGTCGGCCAGGGCCGTCGCCTTGTCGAGCCAGCGCTGGCGGAAGGCCTGGATCTGCTCCGGCGTGCCCACGCAGACGTATTCCCGCATCCGGAAGGATTGCAGCCGGTCGAGGTCCTTGGACGGCTCGCGGCGGAAGCAGTCGCAGGCGACGTCGAAGCGGTAGCCCTCCGCCGGCACCGCCCCGCGGGCCGCCGCGATCGGGTAGACCGGGTAGCAGGCCGCCGGCGTCAGCACGAGGTCGGCGGAGTCGAGCGCCTCGGTCCAGTCGCCGCCGGCGTAGTGCCGGTCGACGGCGCCGCGGATCTCCGCCTCGCTGCCTTCCAGGCAGGAGACGCAGCCGAGCAGGTTCGGGAAGCTCTTGAGGTAGCCGTGGGTCTCGATCTGGCGCCGGCTCATCACCGGCGGGAAGCGGAAGACCTCCGTCCCCTCCTCCCGCTGGCGCGAGACCAGGGCCTGCAGGGCCTCCGCCACCGCCTCGTAGCGGCCGGTGCGGGCATAGACCCCGTCCGCGCCCATCGGGCGGAACAGCCCGTCGAACAGCCGGTCGAGGGCATCCACCGCCGGCGGGGCCGGCTTCTTCCAACGCATGTTCATGGCGTCACCGCGCGTGTCGAATCGGGTCGGGGGGCGGGGGTCAGTCCCGGAGCGAGGCCGGAACCGTCGAGAGCAGGGCCGTCGCCGCGAGATTCGCGGTGATGCGGTCGTTGTGGATCATGATCGGCGCCGACAGGATGTCGCGCAGCGCCCGGCCGATGCTGAACGGCCCGTCCTGGCGGTAGCCCGCGAGGCCGCAGGCCCGCATGGCGCTCGACACCGCCGCGAGCGCGAGTTCCGAGGTGTCGACCTTCAGCATCGTGATGGCGGTCTGGAAATCGAGGCTGCCGAGGCTGCCGGCCTCGCCGGCGGCCGCGTAGCGGGCGATGCCCTCGGTGATCAGGGCGCGCAGGCTGCGCAGCGAGGCCGCCGCCCGGCCGTAATGCGCCGCCCCCGGCGGCATCTGCCCGCCGGCCCCGCGGGCCGCCTGGCGCGTGAAGGCCTGCGCCCGCTCCACCGCCCCGGCGGCGATGCCGGCCCAGGCGCTCGACCACAGGATGTGCGAGACCGGCGTCATCGACTCGGCGTGGATGCGCGCGTAGGGCA
The DNA here is from genome assembly GCF_000019365.1 of Methylobacterium sp. 4-46. Taxonomy (GTDB): domain Bacteria; phylum Pseudomonadota; class Alphaproteobacteria; order Rhizobiales; family Beijerinckiaceae; genus Methylobacterium. Next base: position 3,776,955 of record NC_010511.1, read on the forward strand.
CCGCCAGGATCTGGTCCGCCCCCCCGCGCGCCCGCAGCCGGAAGCCGATGCTGCTGGTGCCGCGCATGCCGAGCGTCTCCCAGCCGCTCAGGCGCTCCAGGGTGTAATCCTCCTTCAGGAAGACCGCGAGCACCTGGTCGGAGGCGGCCGCGTCCGGGGCGCGCCGGGCCGTGGTCACGATCCCGTCCGCCTCGGCCCCGTAGGAGATCACGGTCGCGGCCCGGTCGAGGGTGACCGCGTCCCCGTCCCGCTCGATGGCGGCGGCGCTGGAGCGGACGTTGCCGCCGCCCTGCCCCTCGGTGGTCGAGGAGGCGAGGAGCAGCTGCTCGGCGCAGAGGCGGCGCAGCAGCCCCTCCTGCCAGGGCTGGCCGCGCCCGTGATCGACGATGCAGGCGACCTTGGTCAGGTGCATCGCGTAGATCATCGCCGTCGAGGCGCAGGCGCGGCCGAGCGCGTAGCAGACATCCGCGGCCGCCGCGAGGCTCGCGCCCTCGCCGCCCAGCTCCCGCGGCACGGTCAGGCCCAGCAGCCGCTGCTGCTTGGCCGCCGCCATCGCCTCGGCCGGGTAGCGGGCGTCGCGGTCCACCGCCTCCGCGTGGGCGGCGGCGATGCCCGCCACCACGAGGGCGCGCAGGCCCGGCTCGACCGAGGCGGCCGCCTCCGCGGCGGAGGCGGCCGCCTCCGCGGCGAGCGCGCCGCCGGCCGGGATGCTCTGGATGGTCATGCACAACCCCTCTGGTTCGATGCTGCGGGCGCCGCGTCCGCTCTCCCGGCGGATCGCCGCGCCTCTCCTCTGCGGCAGGACAAGTACCGACGAAAACCTAAGACATCCTGAGCGCCGAGCACGAGATCACGCCGCCCACTTGGCTTGCGAACGGAAACGCAAGGATCATTAAGTCTAATTTTGCGGAAATCCTTGGGCCGCCATCCGACGGGAATGCGTGCACCAAGTCGTAAGGCGGGTGCCGCATCCTGGCGCCCGATACCGCTCAGCGCACCGGAGGATCGTCGATGACCGCATTCCCGCCGACCGACATCGCGGCCCGCACGGCCGGCCTCGTCCAGGGCATCCTGGCCCAGAAGGGGATCGAGAGCCGGCCCGCGCCCGACACCTTCCTGACCGAGGCGGGTCTCACCTCCCTCGACCTCGTCAACCTGATGCTGGCGATCGAGGCCGAATTCGACATCACGATCCCGGCGAGCCATCTCAACCCGGCGAGCTTCCGCACCCTCGCCTCGATCAGCGAGATGGTGCGCGCCGTCGGGGCCGGGTCGGTGGCGGCCTGAGGCGAAGCGGGTCGGCGCGCCGCTCGGGCCGGCCTCCGGGACCCGCCCCCACCCGCCCACTCGCCGCACCTGGCTCATTCCGACCCCTCCGCGCAGGGTGCCCCGGGAACCCGTCCCGCTCCGGTCCGGCCGGCCGCGCCGGCTGTCCCGCGATGGCGCGAAACGGCTGCCGCGGCAGCGCCTGTCGCCGCTACCCTGCAAGTGTGGGCCCACCCGCAAGGGCGGGCCCCCCGGACCGGCCCGTTGCGCCGCGGCGGCGCCCGCGGCGCCGCGCGGCCGGACCCGGAGCGTGGGCGGTCCCGAAATGGACCAGTTTCCTTTCCGGCGGGACGGCCGGCGACCGGTTTTCGTTCCTAACCCTACGGAATGAGTGCCGGAACACGACATTTTCCGGCATCCCGACTTGGTTTCCAATTTGCTGCGATCGGGGCACGGGGAGCCGGCGAGGCTCCCGGAAGGGTCGCCCCGATGCCCGCTTCCTCGATGCCCAGTCCGTTTTCCGCGCCGCTCGGAGCCGCTCCGCGGCGGCCCGGCGGCGGTCGCCGAGCGCGGGGAACCGGGATGCGCGTCGACCTCCTCGGCCTCCCCGTGGACCTCCTCGGGCGCGACGAGACCCTGGCGCGGGCCCTCGCCGCCATGGCGGGCGAGGCGCCGCCGCTGCGCCACGCGGCCCTCGACGTCGCGACCCTGGTGGCGGCGCGCCGCGACGCGGCGCTCGCCCGCGACCTGCGGGAGAGCGACCTCGTGAGCGTGGCCGGGAGCGGGATCGCCCTCGCGCTCTGGCTCGCCGGCCGCGGCGCGCGCCCGCGCGTGGCGGGGATCGACCTGTTCGACGGGGTCCTGGAGGGCTGCGAGCGGCGCGGCCTGCGGCCCTTCCTGCTGGGGGAGGCGCCGGACGTCGTCGCGGACGCGGCCCGCGCCCTGCGGCGGCGCCACCCGCGCCTGCGCCTCGCGGGCCGCCACCACGGCCATTTCCGCCCCGACCAGGAACCGGAGATCTGCCGCCGGATCGCGGCGAGCGGCGCGGACGGACTCGTCCTGTCGCTGCCCGCCGGCCTGCGCCACGGCTTCCTGCGCCGCAACCGGGAGCGCCTCGCCGTGCCGCTCGTGCTGAGCGCGGAGGGGGCCTTCGCGCTCACCGCCGGGCGGATGCACCGGGCGCCCCCCCTCGTCCGGCGCGTCGGGGCCGAATGGGCCTACCGGGCGGCCCAGGATCCGCGCCGGCTCGCCGGGCGGGCGCTGCGCAGCAACGCCGCCTTCGCCGGGCTCCTGCTCGCGGCGCTCCTGCGCCGCCTCGCCGATCCCCGCCTCCCGGCGGGATCGGGCCTGCGGGCCTGAGGCCCGCCCCCGCCCCTTCCCGTGACCCGCCGACAGGAGACCACCGTGATCGCCCTCGACGTCGCCACCGGCGCCCTCGAACGCCTGCCCCACGGCGCCCGGGACCGGTTCGCCCGCGCGTGGCGCAGCCTGCCGGCCGGCCTGCGCTACGGGCGGGCCTACGGGCGCTGGCGCGCCCGCATCCGGCGCGCCGCGGCGGATCCGGCCTTCGCGTGCGCGGCGCAGGACGAAGCCCTCGCGGCCCTGGTCGCGCGGGCGCGCGCCGACAGCCCGGCCCATCGCGAGCGCCTCGACCCCGTCCTGGGCGCCGGCGCCCTCGACGGCGCGGCGCTGCGCGCCGTCTGGCCGCGGATCCCGATCCTCACCCGCGAGGAACTCGCTCGGGACGCGACCCGCTTCTGCACCACGGATCCCGGGCGGCTGCGCGACTGCATCCTGGTCGACCGCAGCGGGCAGAGCGCGCGGATCTTCCTCGATCGCGGCCTCGACCCGGTGGCGCTGGCCTTCCGGCACGAGGCATGGGCGCGGGCCGGCTTCACGCCGCAGGCGATGCGGGCGGTGTTCCGGGGGCTCGATCTCGGCGCGCCGAGCTACATGCAGGAGGCGCCCGGCGAGGGCGAGCTGCGCTGCTCGGTCCTGCATCTCTCGGACGCGGTCATGGCGGGCTACCTGGAGGCGATCCGGCGCTGGGGCATCGCCTTCCTGCAGGGGCTGCCCTCGGCGCTCTGCGTCTTCGCCGCCCACGTGCTGCGCGAGGAGGGGCCGCTCCCGCAGGTCACCGGGGTGCTGCCGACCTCCGAACCGCTCTCGGGCCCGGCGCGGGCGACCCTGGAACGGGCCTTTCCCCGGGCCCGCCTCGTCCCGGTCTACGGGCTGCGCGAGCAGGTCGCCTTCGCGGCCGAACGGCCCGGGGCGCCGGATTGCTACGTCTTCGACCCGCTCCACGGCCTCGCCGAGATCGTCGACGGCTCCGGTCGGCCCCTGACCCGGCCCGGCGCGCGCGGGCGGCTGGTCGCGACGGGGCTCCTCGGCGCGGGGATGCCGCTGATCCGCTACGAGACCGGGGACGAGGCCGAACTCGTCGAGGCGCCGGACGACCGCAACGGGCGGCGCCTCACCGTCCGGCGGATCCGCCCCCGCAGCGCGCCCGAGACGCTGCTCGGCCGCTCCGGGCTCAAGGTGCCGCTCGCGGACATGATCCAGCTCGATCCGGCGCTCCTCGGCGTCGGGGCCTTCCAGTTCGTGCAGGAGGAGCCCGGCCAAGTGACCCTGCGCGTCGTCCCGAGCACCGGGCCGCTGCCCGACTTCACCGGCTTCCTGCTGCGGATGGGGCGCCGGCTCGCGGGGGAGCTCGACCTCACCCTGGAGATCGTCGACCGGCTCCCCACCTCCCTGGCCGGCAAGCGCCCGATCGTCGCGCGATGCCTGCGGGCCGGTCCCGCCGGGCCGCGCGCCGCGGCGCAGGCGCGGCTCCCGGCCTGAGGCGCGCCCGGGCGCGGCTTGTCACCCGCGCGTCGCGCGTGCTCAATCTCCCGATGTCCCCGCCCCTCGACATGGTCGACCCGCCCGCCGCGCCGGAGGCGCCCCCGCGCCAGACCAGGCGCTACGCCCAGAAGCGGGACGCGATCCTGCAGGCCGCCGTCGCGCTCTTCAACGAGGCGGGGGTCAAGGGCGCGACCCTCTCGGAGGTCGCCCGGCGGGTCGGCCTGATGACGAACAGCGTCACCTACTATTTCCGCCGCAAGGAGGATCTGGCGGCCGCCTGCTTCCTGCACACGATCGCGGTCCTCGACGCGCTGGTGGCCGAGGCCGAGGCGGCGCCCGACCCGGCGGCGCGGCTGCGCCGCCTCCTCGACCTCACCCTCGCCAAGCGCGCCGCGGTCGCCACCGGCGCCGAGCCGGACACCGCGGTCCTCAACGACGTGCGCGCCCTGCCCGAGCCGCAGGCCGAGGCGGTGTTCTCGGCCTACGCCGACCTGTTCCGGCGCCTGCGCGGGCTGTTCGACGAGGCCGGGCTCGACCGCGCCGAGCGCAACGCGCGCACCCACCTGCTCCTCTGCGTGATCCACTCGACCCGCCTGTGGATCGACCGCTACGAGCCGCGCGACTACGGCCGGGTCGCCGCCCTGGTGAGCGACCTGCTGCTGGGCGGCCTCGCCGGCCCGGCCGCCGCCTGGTCCCCGGCGATCCTGCCCGAGCCGGCGCGCCCGCCCGAGAGCGAGGTCTCCCCCGAGGCGTTCCTGCGCGCCGCCACCATCCTGATCAACCAGCAGGGCTACCGGGGCGCCTCGGTGGAGAAGATCTCGGGGCTGCTCAAGGTCACCAAGGGCTCGTTCTACCACCACAACGACAACAAGGACGACCTCGTCGCCCATTGCTTCTCGCGCAGCTTCGCGCAGATCCGCGCCGTGCAGGACGCCGCCGACGCGGCGGGCGGCAGCGGCTGGGCGCGGCTCTGCACCGTCTCGGCGACGCTGGTGCGGCGCCAGCTCGGCCCGGCCGGGCCGCTCCTGCGCGTCACCGCCTTCAGCGCCCTGCCGGAGGCCCTGCGCACGCAGACCCGCCTGACCATGAACCGCCTCGCCGAGCGCTTCACCTTCTGCCTCGTCGAGGGCATGGCGGACGGGTCGGTGCGGGCCCACGACCCCGGCATCGCCGCGCAGCTCGTCAGCAGCATGATCAACGGGGCCGCCGAACTGCCCGCCTGGGTGCCCGGCGTGACGCCCGAGACCGCCGCCGACCTCTACGCCAGGCCGCTCTTCCTCGGCCTCTTCGCGCCGCCCGCGTAGAAAGAGCGGTACGCCGCCCCCGCCCGGGGTCTGCCCCCGACGGGCCGCGCTTTCGAAAACCGGGTTCTGCGCGCAGGGTTTTCCCGCCGCGGGACTCGGCGCTAGGGTGTGGGACGATGCCGGGGCGCTCCGACCCCGGCCCGGGAGGAGCACGCCGATGGACTTCACCCTCTCCGAGCGGCAGCGGCACTGGCGCGACCGGGTCGTCGCCTTCATGGACGAGCACGTCCGGCCGAACGTCCCGACCTACAAGGCCGAGATGGAGGGGTTCGGCAGCGACCGCTGGCAGCCGGTGCCGGTGATCGAGCGCCTGAAGCCCCTCGCCCGCGCGGCCGGCCTCTGGAACCTGTTCCTGCCGCCCTCCCCGGCGCACGACACGCCCGAGTATCGCGGCGCGGGCCTCACCAACCTCGACTACGCGCTCTGCGCCGAGGAGATGGGCCGCGTGCCCTGGGCCTCCGAGGTGTTCAACTGCTCGGCGCCCGACACCGGCAACATGGAGGTGCTGCACCGCTACGGCTCCCCGGCCCAGAAGGCGCGCTGGCTCGCGCCCCTGATGGCGGGCGAGATCCGCTCGGCCTTCCTGATGACCGAGCCCGACGTCGCCTCCTCGGACGCCACCAACATCGAGACCCGGATCCGCCGCGACGGCGACCATTACGTGCTCAGCGGGCGCAAATGGTGGTCCTCGGGCGTGGGCGACCCGCGCTGCGCCGTCGCCATCGTGATGGGCAAGACCGACACCGACGCCCCCCTGCACCAGCAGCAATCGCAGATCCTCGTGCCCCTCGACGCGCCCGGAATCAGGGTGGTGCGGATGCTGCCGGTCTTCGGCTACGACGACGCGCCGCACGGCCACGCCGAGGTGATCCTCGAGGAGGTGCGGGTGCCGGCCGAGAACCTGATCCTCGGCGAGGGCCGCGGCTTCGAGATCGCGCAGGGCCGGCTCGGGCCGGGGCGGATCCACCATTGCATGCGCACGATCGGCGTCGCCGAGGAGGCGCTCGCGGCGATGTGCCGGCGGCTCCTCTCGCGCGTCGCCTTCGGCAAGCGCATCGCCGACCACTCGGTCTGGGAGCAGCGCATCGCCGAGGCCCGCATCGACATCGAGATGACGCGGCTGCTCTGCCTGAAGGCCGCCGACATGATGGACAAGGTCGGCAACAAGGGCGCCAAGCTCGAGATCGCCATGATCAAGGTCGCGGCGCCCCGCATCGCCCTCAAGGTCATCGACGACGCCATCCAGGCCTTCGGCGGCGCGGGCGTCAGCAGCGACGCGGGCCTCGCCTACGCCTACGCGCGGATCCGCACGCTGCGCCTCGCGGACGGGCCGGACGAGGTCCACAACCGCTCGATCGCCCGGCTGGAGCTGGCGCAGTACGGCAACCGCGAGCGGGCCAAGGCCTGAGAGAAGGGCCCGATCAGCCGGCGAAGCCGCAGGCGGCGAGGCCGGCCCGCATGTGCGGCGGGACCGGGGCCTCGGCGGTGACGGGCGGCTTCCTCGGGTAGAGCGGCAGGCTCAGGCTGCGGGCGTGCAGCTGCAGGCCGGGCCCGCCGCGGCGGGGCGCCGCCCCGTAGACGGCGTCGCCCCGGATCGGCCAGCCCATGGCGGCGCAGTGGACCCGCAGCTGGTGGGTGCGGCCCGTGACCGGCTCCAGTTCGAGCCACGCGCCGCCCTCCGGGGAGCGCCCGCGCAGGCGCCAGCGGGTCAGGGCCGGGTCGCCGGCCGGGTCCGCCCGCATCCACCAGCTGCGCGGATCCTCCGAGCGGCGCGCGAGGGCGAGGTCGATCTCCCCCTCCTCGGCGGCGGGCGCGCCGTCGACGAGCGCCCAGTAGGTCTTGCGGGCATGCCCCTGCGCGAAGAGCTGACCGAGCCGGGCCAGCGCCTTGGCGTGGCGGCCGAGGGCGAGGCAGCCCGAGGTGTCGCGGTCGAGGCGGTGGGCCGCCTCCGGCCGGCGCGGCAGGCCGAAGCGCAGCGCGTCGAGGTGCTGGACCAGGGTCTCGCCCCCCTTCGGCCCCGGATGCACCGGCAGACCCGCCGGCTTGTCGATGACGAGCACCAGGGCATCGCGGTAGAGCACCCGCGAGACTATGTCTTCGACGATCATGGCAGCGCGTTCGCCGTGGTTGGGGTTCAGGAGGTCCGGTCGCATCGTCCGGACGGTGTGGAGCAGGCGCGGATGAGCGACAACACCAAGCCGGGCTGGTTCGGGCGCCTGTTCGGACGCCGGGGCGAGGCCAGGGAGGCGCCGGAGGCGCCGCCGACCGTCACGCCGTCCGAGGGCGAACCCGATTATGCCGGGGCGGCGCAGAGCCCGCCCGCGGCCCCGCCGACCATCACCGAGGCCTCCCCCGACACGGAGCCGGAGCGCGACCTCGCGCCGGAGCTCGCGGGCGCCGACCTGCAGCCGATCGACGGCGCCCCCGAGGCGCCCCCGGCCGGCACCGCCGGGCAGGAGCCGGCGACGCCGGAGGAGCCCGACGGCGGCGTCGAGCCCGAGGCGTCCGGTCCGCGCGGCTGGGAGACGAGCGCCCTCGCCCATCCCGGGGCCGACCTCGCCGGGGCCGACCTCGCCGGGGCCGACCTCGCCGAGCCAGACCTCGCCGAGCCCGATCTCGCCGAGCCCGATCTCGCCGAGCCCGAGACCGCGCCGCCTCCGGAGGCGCCGGGCGAGAGGCGCGGCTGGTGGAGCCGGCTCACCGGCGGCCTGCGCCGCACCTCCTCGGCCCTGTCCGAGCGGGTCACCGGGCTCTTCACCAAGCGCAAGCTCGACGCGACGACCCTGGAGGAGCTGGAGGACGCGCTGATCCAGGCGGATTTCGGCGTCGAGACGGCGACGCGGATCGCCGAGGCGGTGGGCAAGGGCCGCTACGAGAAGGGGATCTCGCCCGACGAGGTGCGGGCGATCCTGGCCGCCGAGGTCGAGCGGGCGCTGGAGCCGGTGGCGCGGCCGCTCACGCTCGAGGGCGCTGCCAAGCCCTTCGTGCTGCTGATGGTGGGCGTGAACGGGGCCGGCAAGACGACGACGATCGGCAAGCTCGCCCAGAAGTTCCGGGCGCAGGGGCGCAGCGTGATGCTCGCCGCCGGCGACACGTTCCGGGCCGCGGCGATCGAGCAGCTCAAGGTCTGGGGCGAGCGCACCGGCGCGCCGGTCCTCAGCCGCCCGCAGGGGGCGGACGCGGCCGGCCTCGCCTTCGACGCCCTCCAGGCCGCCCGCGAGGCCGGCACCGACGTGCTGATGATCGACACGGCCGGCCGGCTCCAGAACAAGGCCGGGCTGATGGCCGAGCTGGAGAAGATCGTCCGGGTGATCCGCAAGCTCGACGAGACGGCGCCGCACGCGGTGCTGCTCGTCCTCGACGCCACGGTCGGCCAGAACGCGATCAGCCAGGTCGAGCTGTTCCAGAAGACCGCGGGCGTGAGCGGGCTGGTGATGACGAAACTCGACGGCACCGCCCGCGGTGGTATCCTGGTGGCGCTCGCGGCGAAGTTCGGCCTGCCGGTCCACTTCATCGGCGTCGGCGAGGGGGTGGACGACCTCGAACCCTTCACGGCCCGGGACTTCGCCCGCGCCATCGCCGGCCTGGACAAGGACGGCTGAGCCCCGGGGGAGCGCGGGGGCCTCGGCCCCTCGCGGCAGGGATGCGGCGGCGGCGCGGACGGTCTAATGCTCGGGCGGCGCGAGCGCGACGTTCCGCGCGCTCCGCGGCCGCAAGGCTCTGGACTAGACCCCGCCCATGATCACCGAACCCGTCCCGCCCAAGGCCCACCTGCCGCCGCTCGTCAAGCTCGCCCTGGAACTCGGCCCGCTCGGCCTGTTCTTCCTCGGCAACGCCTACGCGGATCGCTTCGGCGTCGCCGCCGACAAGAAGCTCTTCGCGGCGACCGGCCTGTTCATCGCCGCGACCCTGGTGGCGCTCGCCGTGCACTACCTGCTGGTGCGGCGCCTGCCGATCATGCCGCTCGTCTCCGGCGTCGTGGTGGTGGTGTTCGGCGGGCTGACCCTGGTGCTCCAGGACGAACTCTTCATCAAGCTGAAGCCCACCATCGTGAACAGCCTGTTCGGGGCCGTCCTGCTCGGCGGGCTCGCCGTCGGCAAGCCGCTGCTCTCCCTCGTCCTCGACAGCGTCTTCGACCTCGACGACGAGGGCTGGCGCAAGCTGACCTTCCGGTGGGGCCTGTTCTTCTTCGTGCTGGCGGCGCTGAACGAGGTGGTCTGGCGCACCCAGAGCACCGATTTCTGGGTGAGCTTCAAGGTCTTCGGGATCATGCCGCTCACCATCGCCTTCGCGCTGGCCCAGACCCCGCTCCTCCTGCGCCACGAGCGCAAGACCGCCGACGAGACCTGACCGGCGGGAACCGGCGGGCGGGACAGCGGATTCCCGCCCTCATGAGCCAGACCCTGCCCGAGACAGCGCTCGTCATCCATCGCCGGCTCTGCGCGGCCTATGGCTGCCCGATCGCGTATTTCCACGACCTCGACCCCTTGAGCGAACTCGTCTCCTCGCTCCTCTCCCACCGCACCCGCAACGCGGAATCCGGCCGCGCCTTCAAGGCGCTGCGCGCCCGCTACCCGGATTGGGCGGAGCTGATCGCGGCGCCGGTCGCGGAGGTCGAGGCGGTGATCACGGGCGTGACCTGGCCCGAGCAGAAGGCGCCCCGCCTGCAGGCGGTGCTGCGGGCGGTGCGCGAGCGGCACGGGAGCCTGAGCCTCGACTTCCTGCGCGACCTCGACGTCGCTTCCGCCCGCGCCTGGCTTGAGGCCATCCCGGGGATCGGGCCGAAGACGAGCGCGGCGGTGCTCAGCTTCTCGACCCTGCGCAGGCCGGCCCTGCCGGTCGACAGCCACCACCACCGGGTCGCGCAGCGCCTGGGGCTGATCGGGCCGAAGGTCGATGTCGGACCCGCCCACGCCATCCTGCGCGCCCAGCTGCCGGAAGCGTGGAGCGCGCAGGACCTCTACGACAATCACGAGGTCATGATGCTGCACGGGCAGCGCTGCTGCTTCCACCGCGCCCCGGCCTGCGGGACCTGCGTGCTCCTCGACCTCTGCCCGACCGGCCAGGGCCGGCGGGCCGCGTCCCCCGCCCGCGCGACCGAGCCGGCCTGACCGCCGCCGCGATGCCGCGGCCCCGACGCCTTGACCCGCCCGAAGCCTTGGGTCAGAACGCCGCGCCCGTCGGGCCGCCCGCCCTTCCGGATTCCGTCCCCCGGCCCGCCACGAGACGCTGATGCCCGCGTTCCAGGAACTCGTCTTCTCCGGCGTCCAGCCGACCGGAAACCTGCACCTCGGCAATTACCTCGGCGCGATCAAGCGCTTCGTCGCCCTGCAGCCGACCTACGCGACCTGCCTCTACTGCGTGGTCGACCTCCACGCGATCACCGTGTGGCAGAACCCGACCGAGCTGACGAACCAGATCCGCGAGGTCACGGCGGCCTTCCTGGCCGCCGGCATCGACCCGGCGCGCTCCGTCGTCTTCAACCAGAGCCAAGTGCCCCAGCACGCGGAGCTGGCCTGGATCTTCAACTGCGTGGCCCGGCTCGGCTGGCTCAACCGGATGACGCAGTTCAAGGAGAAGGCCGGCAAGGACCGCGAGAACGCGAGCATCGGCCTCTACGATTACCCGGTCCTGATGGCGGCCGACATCCTGGCCTACCGGGCGACCCACGTCCCGGTCGGCGAGGACCAGAAGCAGCACCTCGAACTCACCCGCGACATCGCCCAGAAGTTCAACACCGACTTCGCGGCCTCGATCGCGGCGCGGGGGCACGGCGAGGCCTTCTTCCCGCTCACCGAGCCGCTGATCGGCGGGCCGGCGGCCCGGGTCATGTCGCTGCGCGACGGCACCAAGAAGATGTCGAAGTCGGACCCCTCCGACTATTCGCGCATCAACCTCACGGACGATGCCGACGCCATCGCCCAGAAGGTGCGCAAGGCCAAGACCGACGCCGAGCCCCTCCCCTCCGAGGTCGCGGGCCTGGCCGGCCGGCCCGAGGCGGACAACCTCGTGGGCATTTTCGCGGCCCTGCGCGACGTCAGCCGCGAGGACGTGCTGCGCGATTTCGGCGGCGCCCAGTTCTCGGCCTTCAAGGGCGCGCTGGTCGACCTCGCGGTCGAGACGCTCGGGCCGATCGGCGGCGAGATGAAGCGCCTCGTCGCCGACCCGGCCCATATCGACCGCGTGCTCGCGGAGGGCGCCGCCCGGGCCGAGGCCATCGCCGCGCCGAACCTCGCGGCCGTCAAGGACATCGTGGGCTTCGTGCGGACGCGGTGAGGCCCCGGAGAGGCCGGCGGGAGGGAGCGGGATGGCCGTCCAGGCGCTGATCTTCGACGTGTTCGGCACCCTGCTCGACTGGCACGGCGGGGTCGCCCGCGAGGCCGAGCGCCTGCTGAGGCCGCTCCGCCCGGACCTCGACGGGAGTGCCTTCGCGCGGGCGTGGCGGGCGCGCTACCAGCCCGGCATGGAGCCGATCCGGCAGGGAACGCGCCCCTTCGCGGATCTCGACGCGCTCCACGCCGAGAGCCTGGAGGATCTGCTCGCCGCCGAGGGCCTCGCCGGCATCCCGTCCGAGACCAAGCGCGACCTCGTCCTCGCCTGGCACCGCCTCGACGCCTGGCCCGACGTGGCCGAGGGGCTCGCCCGCCTGCGGCCGCACTTCCTGCTCGCTCCCTGCTCGAACGCCCATATCCGGCTCGCCATCGCGCATGCGCGCCGCAACCGCCTGCCCTGGGACGCCGTGCTCGGGGCCGAACTCGCGCGCGACTACAAGCCGAAGCCGGCCGTGTACCTCGCCGCCGCGCAGGCGCTGCGCCTCGCGCCGGAGGAGGTCGTGATGGTGGCGGCCCATTCCTCGGACCTCGCCGCCGCGGCCGCCTGCGGGCTCGGGACCGCGCACATCGCCCGTCCCGACGAGACGGGACCGGGCGGCGGCGAGGCCGGGCCGAGCGTGCCGGTGGACGTCTCCGCGGCGGATCTCGGCGACCTCGCCCGGCAGCTCGGCTGCTGAGGCGGGGGCACCGGCCAGCCCTCAGCCCTCGCCGCGCAGGACCCGGGCGGTGTAATCGGCCACGTCGATCGCGCCCTCGGCCCTGGCCCGGGCGGCGTCCTCCGGCAGCACGTCCTGCACCATGTCGCGGCGCTTCCACGGCGCGAGCGGCGTCTCGCGGCCCGCCTCCGGCACGGAGCGGGAATCCCGGACCTCGCGGCAGGCGTGGACGTAGCGCGGGCAATTCACCCGGACCTTCGCCACCTCGACGCGCACGAGGGCCTTGGCCTCCGGGTACGCGGCCGGCAGCGGACCCTCCCGCTAAAGCCGCGCGAGGCCCTGGAGGCGCAGGCGATGCGGCGTCTCGAAGGCGATGAACAGCAGGCCCACCCGGCCCTGCGCGGCGATGTTGCCCAGCGAGTAGAACATCCCGTTCCCGTCATACGCCATCCGGTTGATGGCTTCGCCATCTCCCGTTTCGGCAATGCGGATGTCGGCGTCGCTCAGGCGCCGCGCGGGCTCGTGATCCGGGACCCGCTTCGATCAAGGGGAGCCCGGATCAGCAGGGCGCGGTGCGCCTGCGCGGAGAGCGAGCCCATGGGATCCTCCGTGTTCCGATCGGGCCGCGTCGCGGCGGGCCTGCGGGCATGAAAAAGGCCGGCCCCGCGGGGGGCCGGCCGGTGCGAGGCGCGCGGGGCGCGGCTCAGTTCTTGGTCTTGTCGACCAGCGCCTTCTCCTTGATCCACGGCATCATGCCGCGCAGCCGCTCGCCGACCTCCTCGATCGGGTGGGCGGCGTTGCGGGCGCGCGTCGCCTTGAACGAGGTCTGGTTGACCTTGTTCTCTAGCATCCAGTTGCGCGTGAAGGTGCCCGACTGGATGTCGGTCAAAACCCGCTTCATCTCGGCCTTGGTCTCGGGCGTGATGATGCGCGGGCCGGTGACGTACTCGCCGTACTCGGCGGTGTTCGAGATCGAGTAGTTCATGTTGGCGATGCCGCCCTCGTAGATGAGGTCGACGATCAGCTTCACCTCGTGGAGGCACTCGAAATAGGCCATCTCGGGGGCGTAGCCCGCCTCGACCAGGGTCTCGAAGCCGGCCTTGATCAGCTCGACGAGGCCGCCGCAGAGCACGACCTGCTCGCCGAAGAGGTCGGTCTCGCACTCCTCCTTGAAGGTGGTCTCGATGATGCCGGCGCGGCCGCCGCCATTCGCCGAGGCGTAGGACAGGCCGAGGTCGTGCGCGTTGCCGGACGCGTCCTGCGCGATGGCGATCAGGGTCGGCACGCCGCCGCCGCGCAGGTACTCCGAGCGCACGGTGTGGCCGGGCCCCTTCGGGGCGACCATCAGCACGTCGAGATCCTTGCGCGGCTCGATCAGGTTGAAGTGCACGTTCAGGCCGTGCGCGAAGAGCAGGGCCGCGCCCTGCTTCATCTGGCCGTGCAGGGACTCGCGGTAGATGTCGCCCTGCAGCTCGTCCGGCGTCAGCATCATGACGACGTCGGCCTGCGCGGCCGCCTCGGCGACCTCCATGACCTTGAAGCCCTCGGCCTCGGCCTTCTTGGCGCTGGCCGAGCCCTTGCGCAGCGCGATGACGATGTCCTTGACGCCGGAATCGCGCAGGTTGAGGGCGTGGGCGTGCCCCTGGCTCCCGTAGCCGACGATGACGACCTTCTTGCCCTTGATCAGATTGATGTCAGCGTCGCGATCGTAATAGACCCGCATGGCGGCTCCCCCTGTGCGAGTTGGTGGAGGTGATGGGACGCTCCGGGCGCTGGAGCGGCCGTGCGATGCGGCGGCTTTTAGCCGGGCGGTCCGCGACAGGGAATAGGCATTGCGGCGGGGCCGGCGCGCAGCGGATGCGCGCGCGGCGAAGACCGGAGGGGACGCGGTGCGCGCAGGGCCGGTGGATCCGGGCGACGTGGTGGCGTTCTGGCGCGAGGCCGGCGAGGCGCGCTGGTTCACGGCGGAGCCGCGCTTCGACGCCGCCTGCACCCGCTTTCGCGCCGCGCACGAGGCCGCCGCCCGGGGCGAATGCGCGGCCTGGGAGGCGGATGCGGAGGGCGCCCTCGCCCTCGTCCTGCTCCTCGACCAGTTCCCGCGCAACCTGTTCCGGGGGACGCCGCGCGCCTACGCCACCGACGCGGCGGCGCTCGCCGCGGCCGAGCGGGCGCTCGCCCGCGGCCACGACCGGGCGATCGCGCCGGAGCTGCGCGCCTTCCTGTACATGCCCTTCATGCATGCCGAGGACGCGGCCCTGCAGGATCGCAGCCTCGCGCTCTTCGCGGCGCTCGGCCTGCCCCGCCACCTCGCCGCGGCGCGGGAGCACCGCGACCTCATCCGCCGCTTCGGCCGCTTCCCGCACCGCAACCCGATCCTCGGCCGGGCCGAGACGCCGCAGGAGCGGGCCTACCTCGCGGGCGAGGACGCGTTCCGGGGCTGAGGCCGGCGGCCCGGGATGCCGAGGCGCCGCGCCGATCCCGGGCAGGCCCGCGCCCCGGCCCTGAGGCGTGGCCGCCACGGACGCGCGCATCCGAAGGCCTTACACGGCCCCCATGCTGCAACTGCGCGACTATCAGCGGGCGAGCCTCGACGCGCTCCGGGCCGCCTGGGAGGGGGCGAGGGGGCCGGCCCTGCGCGACGGCCTGATCGTGCTGCCGACCGGGTCCGGCAAGGCCCTGGTGATCGCGGCCCTCGCCCGGGAGAGTCTGGGCCGCGACCCCGCCGCCCGCATCGCCATCGTCACCCACAGCCGCGAACTGATCGCCCAGAACCACCGCGAACTCACCGGATACTGGCCCGAGGCCCCGGCCGGGATCTTCTCCGCCGGGCTCGCGCGCCGCGAGGCCGCGGCGCCGGTGCTGGTCTGCGGGATCCAGTCGGTCTGGGACAAGCTCGACCTGATCGGCCCCCGCGACCTCGTGATCGTCGACGAGGCGCACCTGATCCCCCGCGCCGCCGAGACGCGCTACGGCCGCTTCCTCGCGGGCTTGCGCGCGGTGCGGCCGGGGATGCGCGTCGTCGGCTTCACGGCGACGCCCTACCGGCTCGACAGCGGGCGCCTCGACGAGGGCGAGGGCCGCCTGTTCGAGCGCATCGTGCACGAGGTCACGGTCGGCGACCTGATCCAGCGCGGCACCCTGGCGCCCCTGGTGTCCAAGGCGACGCTCACCGCCCTCGACGTGAGCGGCGTCGGCCGGCGCGGCGGCGACTACATCCCGAGCCAGCTCGAGGCGGCGGTCAACCAGGACTGGATCACCCGCGCGGCCGTGGAGGAGATGGTGGAGTACGGCCGCGCCCGCCGGGCCTGGCTCGCCTTCTGCGCCGGGATCGCGCATGCGCGGGCGGTGCGCGACGCGGTGCGGGCGGCCGGCTTCTCCTGCGAGGCGGTCTCCGGCGACACGCCGCGGCGCGAGCGCGAGCGCATCGTGCGGGATTTCCGGGAGGGGCGCGTCCGCTGCCTGACCTCGGTCGGGGTGCTGACGACGGGCTTCAACGTGCCCGAGGTCGACCTCGTCGCGCTGCTGCGCCCGACCCAGAGCACCGGGCTCTACGTGCAGCAGGTCGGGCGGGCCCTGCGCCGCGCGCCGGGCAAGGAGGACGCGCTGATCCTCGATTACGCGGGGCTCGTGCGCCTGCACGGGCCGGTCGACAGCGTCACCTCCCGCACCGCCGCCGTGCGCGGCCGGGAGACGGAGGTGCGGGCGAAGGCCTGCCCGGGCTGCGGGGCGCTGATCGCGCTCAACGCCTCGACTTGCGAGGCCTGCTGGGTCGAGCCCGCGGCGGAGCCGGGCGAGGAGGCGAGGCACGAGGCGCGCGCCGAGGACACCCTGCCGATCCTGTCCGAGCGGGTGATGGCGGCCCTGCGGGCCGAGGGGGCGTGGCGGGAGGTGCGGGGCTGGCAGGTCGCGCCGGCCCCGGGCGGCCTCGACGTGGTGCTGGACGCCGCGGACGGCCCCCACCGGATCCGGCTCGCGCTCGAAGGGCGCGGCTACGCGCGGGAGAAGGCGGTGGCGTGGTGGCGCGGGCTCGGCGGCGGGCGCGAGGCCCCGCTCTGCGCCGAGGAGGCGCTCGCGCGCCGGGACGAGCTCGCCCGGCCGGCGATGCTGCGGGTGCGCGCGAGCGGCCGCCTCAGCGCGGAGGTCAGCCTGCGCTTCCCCGACGGGCGCCTGTTCACCGACAGGCGCCGCGAGGACGGGGCCGGCTGAGCCCGGGCCCGGACGGGGCCGCCCCGCCGGCTCTCAGGCGCCGCCTCGCCCCGCCGCCTCGCCGGGGCGGAAGAACAGGCCGGCCTTCAGGCTGTCGCCGATCCGGTGCGCCCGCTCGACCAGGACGGAGGCGATCTCGGGCGCGAAATGCGCCGCCGCACTCTCCTCGAACAGGGCGAGCCAGCGGGCGAAGTGGTCCGGGCCGAGCCCGGCGAGCGCGAGGTGCTTGCCGAAGGGATTGCCCTTGTAGCGCCCCGTCCGGAACAGCACCGAGGACCAGAAGGCCCGGATCGTCTCCATGTGGCGGGGCCAGCCGGGATCGGGAATCGCCGCCGCGAAGACCGGGCCGACGAGCGGGTCCGCGCGCAGGCGGGCGTAGAAGGCGTCGAGGAAGCGGCCGAGGCTGACCTCGTCGAGGATCTGCGCGGGCATCGCCCCTCAGATGACGACGACCGGCCGCCGCATCAAGGGGCGCCGCCCCGCGCCCG
Organism: Methylobacterium sp. 4-46; assembly: GCF_000019365.1. Classification (GTDB taxonomy): domain Bacteria; phylum Pseudomonadota; class Alphaproteobacteria; order Rhizobiales; family Beijerinckiaceae; genus Methylobacterium. The sequence goes on from NC_010511.1 coordinate 3,794,051, forward strand.
GGCCGCGCTCAGATGTACTTGTCGAGCACCGTCATCTGGGGCTTGTCGGTGACGCTGGAGGTCCCGAGCCCGGTCGGCTCGGCCGAGAACATGTAGTCGCCCCACCACGGGCCGCCCGCCCAGTAGGTGGCGCCCTGCCAGGCGCCGGTGTGCTGGCTCATGTAGCCCAGCATGGCGTCCATCGCCGCCAGGCTCGTCTGATCCTGGGCCACCCCGAACTCGCCGAGGAACAGCCGGTTGTGGGTGCTCTCGGCCCATTGCGTGGCCGCCTGGAGGCGCTCGACGCCGATGCTCGTCGAGGCGACGCCCGCGTGCGTGCCGGACCCGTCGCCGTCGAGGTACTGATGCACCTCGAAGGCGTAGTTGTTCGACGGGTCGACCACGCCGCCGCCCAGCACGGCCGCGTTGTCCGAGGTCGTCCAGGTCCAGGCCCCGTCCCAGTAGGTCCCCGGGACCAGGATCTCCTGCGCGGTGGCGCCGGCCCCGCGGATGGCCTGGATCGCCGCGTTGACGTCGCCGAGCCACTCGGTGGCGGTGGATTGCTGCGGCTCGTTCATCAGGCCGAACAGCACGTTCGGGTTGGACGCGAAGTGCCCCGCCATCCTGCCCCAGAAATCCGCGAAGGCGCCGACCGGGGTGGCCGCGCTGCCGACGGGGGAGCCGTAACCGGAGCCGTAATTGTGCATGTCGAGAACGACCTTCATGCCCTTGGCGTTCGCGTAGCTCACGACGTCGTCGATGTAGGCGAGATCGCTGCTGCTCAGGGCGCCGCCCTGGACGGGCTGCAGGCGCTCCCACAGGAAGGGCAGGCGGATGACGTTCAGGCCCTTGCCGGCGTAGTAGTCGATCTCCGCGTGGTTGGGGTAGATGTAGTCGGTCCCGTACCGGCCGGGCACCGCGCTGCCGAACTCGCCGCCCGCGAGGTTGATGCCGAGCAGGGAGAGCTGGCCCGCCGGGGGAACCGGCGCGCCGCCGAGGGTGAAGCTCTGCGTGGTGGTCTGGCCCGCATTGCCGGCGGCGTCCTGCACCCGCGCCGAGGCGGATCCGCTCGCCCAGCCGGCGGCCGGCTTGGCCACCTGCAGCGAGAAGCTGGTGCCCGAGAGGCTGGCCTGCGGCACCGTGTAGGTCGCCCCGGCCACGGTCAGCAGCAGGCTCTCCGCCGGGGCGAGCGCGGCCGAGAGCGTGCCCGAGACCGTGACGGTGCCGGCCGCCTGCTCGCCGGCGTCGATCACGTTGTCGCCCGCGACGAGCAGCTGGGTGATGGTCTCGGTGGGCGCGACGGTGTCGATGATGACGGACTTCGCGGAGGAGCGCACCGAGGTGTTCCCGGCCGCGTCCGTGGCCGTGGCCACGAAGCTGTGGGTGCCGTCGATCAGCCTGCTCGCCTCCGTGTAGGACCACGCACCCGTCGCGTCGGCCGTCACGATGGCCTGGGCGGTCGCGGCACCATCCATGTAGATGGCGACCTTGGCGCCCTTCTCGGCCGTCCCGGCCAGGGTCGGCGTCGCGTTGTTCGTGGAGGCGGCCGGGAAATCCCTGAGGATCGGCGCCGGCGGGGGCGTCGTGTCGATGGTGACGGTGAGGGCGGGCGAGGGCGCGCTCGTGCTCCTGGGCCCGCTCTGCGCGACGGCCGTGAAGGCGTACACGCCGTCGGACAGGCTGGTCGTGGCGACGCTCCAGGCCCCCGAGGCGTCCACGGTCACGGCCGGCATGGTGCCGGAGACGCGCTTACCGGCCGCCGTCGTTCCGGTGTAGCTCACCAGGATCGCCGTACCGGGCGCGCCCGTTCCGTCCAGCTTCAGGCTCCGGAAGCTGGTCAGGTTGTCGCCGAGCGCACCGCTGTCCGTCGATGCGTCCAGCCATGGCGCCGGGGGGGCCGCGATCTGCGTGGCTGGGTTGCTGCTCTTGAGGGCCATCGGACACCCGGAAACAATTGAATCAAGGCTGCCGCAGGAATAGCTCGCCTGCCTTGTGCGAAGCTGGACTCGTGCGATGGTGTCGTTGCAGCGCGTTTCGATTGGTCAAACGCGAATTGTGGTCAGCCGATCTGCTTCCGGTCCGTCATTCACGCGGCGTGAGCGGCCGGTTCAGGGAAGCTCCCGCGCCCGGGATGCCGGCATCGGCCGGCCCGCCTCCTGGCCCCCTCAGGAGACCGCCCCATGACCACGCGCATCGCGTCCCTCGCCCGCCTCGCGCTCGCCGCCGTCGCGGCGCCGGGGCACGCGCAGCAGGAGGGCGCCCAGCGAAGCGTCCAGGCCCTGGGGCCACGCGTTCCAGGCGCCGGGCGGGGCCGTCCCGGCGGTCGCCCCGCGCCGCCCCGCCCCCCCTCGCGGCCGCCCCCGCGACCCCGTCAGCGGAGGGCGGACACCACGTGCGCCCGCATCCGCGCGCCGCAGACCGGATCGCCGAACCGGGAAGTGATCGCCGCGGCGGCGGCCCGGGTCGCCTCGTCGAGGCTCACGCGCCGCGCGCCTCGATCTCGCCGCGCAGCGGCGTGCCCTGGCACATTCCTGCCGCCGCCCGCGCCGGGACGCCGTCGCTGACCTGCGGCACGGTCTCGACCGTGACCGAGGAAAAGCCGGCAGCGAGCAGGTCCCCCCGCACCGCCTCCGGATCGTGCAACCCGTAGGGGGTGCGGGCCAGGAAGGCCGGCGGGTCGGCCGGGAACAGGGCGGCGAGGGCCTGCGTGACCGTGGCGGCGAGGTCGTTCTCGGCGAGGCGGTCCCAGACGGTCAGGACGAAGCGTCCCCCCGGCCGCAGCACGCGGCGGGCCTGCGCGAAGGCGGCCCGCCGATCGGGGAAGAACATCGCGCCGAACTGGCAGACCACCGCGTCGAAAGCCGCGTCCGGCACGGGCAGGGCCTGCGCGTCGGCCTGGCGCCAGGTCACGCCGGCCGCGCCGGGCTGCGCCGCCGCGTGGTCCAGCATGGCTTGGTTGAGGTCGGTGGCCAGGACCGGCGTGCCGGGGGGCAGGGCCGCCACGAGGGCGCGGGTGACGATGCCGGTGCCGGCCGCGGTCTCCAGCACCGACGCGGGCGCGAAGGCGGCGACCCGGGCCGCGACGTCGCGCGCGTAGGGGGCGAACAGCACCGGGCCGAGACCGCCGTCGTAGAGGGCCGGGATCGACCCGGTGAAGACGGCGTCCGCGTCCCGCATGATCGCCCTCCCGCGCTCGCGGCCGGGGCGGAAGCTTACGGGGACGCGCGCGAGGTTCAATCCGCCGGCGAGGCGGCGGGCGCGGGGGCCGGGCGGCGCTCCGCGAGGGCGAGGGCCGTGGCGGCGAGCAGGACCGCCATGCCGAGGGCCTCGGGCCGGCCGATCACCTCGCCCCCCGCCGCCACGCCGACCGCCACCGCCACCGCCGGGCTCACGAAGGCGTAGAGCCCGGCCCGGAAGGCGCCCCAGGCCCGCACCAGCCAGAGATAGATCGTGAAGGCGGCGAGCGACCCGCCCAGGACCATGAGGCCGAGCCCGAAGGCGACGCGCGGGTCGGCGAGGCCCGCGAGCCGGCCCGGATCGTAGCCCTCGGCCAGGAGCGCCACCGGCACGAGGCCGAGGGCCCCGAGGCTCGTCTCCCAGAAGGCGAGCGCGACCGGATGCATGCGCCGCATCAGCGGGCGGCTCGCCACCGCGCCCCAGGCGTAGCTGAGCGTGCCGGCCGCGACCGCCGCGAGGCCGAGCCCCGCCTCGTCGGACCCGCCGCCGCGCCGCCCCTGATAGAGGAGGAGGAGGCCCGCGAGGCCGAGCCCGATCGCCCCGAGCCGCCGCCCGGTGATCCGCTCCTCCCCGTAGAGCGCCCCGACGAGCACGATGAAGATCGGCATCAGCCCGAGATTCACCACCGCCGAGAGCCCGGTCGGTGCCCGGGCGACGCCCCAGAACAGGAGGCCGTAGGAGCCGGTGGTGATGAGGAGCGAGGCGAGCAGGATCCGGCCCGGCTGCTCCATCCGCAGCGGCAGGCGCAGGGCGAGGACGAGGGCGAGGTAGCCGAGCCCCGCGAGGGTGAAGCGGAAGAGCGCCAGGGTGACGGGCGGCACCACCTCCGCGGCGAGCTTCGTCGGCAGCCACGTGAGGCCCCAGATCAGCGCCATCAGCAGGAAGGCCGCGACGCGGCCCCCCTCCCCGCCCGTCCTCACCGCGCCGCCCGGGTCACGGCAGGGTCGGGGCGCAGGCCGGCCCCGCCGGCGCGTGCCGGCGCAGGCTCGCCAGCAGGATGGCGCCCGCCGCCTGGAAGGACAGGAACGCCGCCATCAGGTCGAGGCCGCAATCGACCCAGCTCGCCGAGGCCAGGAACGAGCCGAAGCTCACCGCGCCGATCAGGGCGTTCGAGACGGCGTCGTTGCGGGCGTTGAGCCAGGTCGCCTCGATCAGCGGGTTCGGGTCGTCGCGGAACCGCGACAGGGCGGCCGCCGCGAGGGCGGAGACCGACAGGCTGCTGGCGAGCGAGAGGGCGACGAGCCCGGTGCTGGTCTTGTCGGGCGAGGTCAGGTCCCGCCAGCCGTCGAGCAGGGATTGCGCCCCCGACGCGGCCATGATCGCCGCGACGAGGAGGGCCGAGAGCCGCTCCACCCGCTCGCCCCGGCCGAAGACCAGGGCGGCGACCGCGTTGAGCACGATGTCGAAGCCGAAGCCGCGGGACTCGTCCAGCAGGCTGTCCGAGCCGATCGCCAGCGCGTAGGCGCCCTGCGCGACCGCGACCGCGAGGGTGCCGATCACGATGACCCACACCGTGCGCGTGTAGGCGCGGCGCGAGCCGGGCCGGTGACTCTCGACGGGGCCGGATCTCACCATGGACGATGCTCCGCGCGGGGCCGGAAGGCCCCTGGTTTCTCCACTGCTTCCGAATCTGGACTGTAAAGACCGATCTTGACCTGAGTAAGGCTCGCCTGAGCTTCACCGAACCGCAGATCTCTCCAACAAACCCCGCGGGCGGGGCCGACGGGCTACTCCTCGTAGGCGGTCTCGGGCCGCTCGTCCCCGCTCTCCGGGGCGGGTCCCGGCTTGGCACGGTGGCGCCCGCGCTAGAGCGGCGCGGCGGGATCGGCCCGCGCGACGGCCTGGAGCCGGCTCATCTCGTAATGGTCGTGGTAGCTCGCGTTCAGGTAGTACATCCCTCCCGCGACGATCGACAGGACCGCCGCGAGGCATGCGAGGGAGCCGAGGACCGGGTTGCCTTGGGGGAGCGTCGTCATACGGGACCTGGGAGCGGCGGAGGGCCGGGCGGGGGCGGAGGGACCGGCGCGAAACAACTCCGAAACGTAGCGCGCGAGGCGGACAACCGCCTATGCCCGCCGCGCCACAGGCCGGAACTTCCGGCCTGCCCGGGGCCGGGCGGCGCGCGGCGCAGCGGGGGGCGGCCCGGCCCCGGGCAAGATCGGGGGCAAGATCGGGTGCAAGATCAGGGACAGGTCGTCCGGCCCGCCCGGACTCGGATCGACTTTCCGCCCTCTCGGGAAAGTCTTCGCCGGCAGAGACCGCCGTCTTGGCGGCCGACGCAGCGTTCGCCGCACCATGATCGCCGGTTCCGCGCGGGCCGAAGACTATCCTCCGGCCCCGCTCGTCCGATGCGGGATCGGTGGACCGGGCCGGAATCGGTCTCGGGACCGGATTGCCAGCGGCGGCGGATCAGATAATGTATTCAAAATTCGTAATGCCGTTCGGCCCAGCCCGGACGGCGGAGCCCGCCGCACCAAGACGGCGGCCCGAAACCTGGACGCGCCGGGTCTCCCGCCCGCCGCCTCCATCGCGGAGTGAGACGCCCATGCCGGCAAGGGTCAAGGCGACGACCAGTGTCCTCCTGATGCTGTGCCTGATGTACTTCATCACCTACATCGACCGGGTGAACATCGGCACGGCGGCGAGCCACATCAAACAGGATCTCGGGCTGACGAACACGCAGCTCGGGCTGATTTTCTCGGCCTTCGCGTATCCCTACGCGGTGTTCCAGGTGATCGGCGGCTCGGTCGGCGACCGGTTCGGGGCGCGGCGCACGCTGCTGATCTGCGGCGTGATCTGGGCCGCCGCGACCGTGCTGACGGGCTTCGCCGGGAGCATGGCGTCGCTCTTCCTGGCCCGCGTGATGCTGGGCTTCGGGGAGGGCGCCACCTTCCCGACCGCGACGCGCGCCATGCAGAACTGGACGGTGCCCGGCCGGCGCGGCTTCGCGCAAGGCATCACCCACGCCTTCGCGCGGCTCGGCAACGCGGTCGCCCCGCCGATCGTCGCCCTGCTGATCGCGCTGGTCGGCTGGCGCTACGGCTTCGTGGTGCTGGGAGTGGCGAGCTTCGTCTGGGTGGTGGCGTGGTACGTCACGTTCCGCGACGATCCCCGCGACCACGCCCGCATCACGCCCGAGGAACTCGCCGCCCTGCCGCCCGCCCGGGTCCCGGGCCAGCGCAGCGCGGTGCCGTGGGGCCGCCTCACCCGCCGGATGCTGCCGGTGACGCTGACCTATTTCTGCTACGGCTGGACGCTGTGGCTCTTCCTCAACTGGCTGCCGTCCTTCTTCAAGGAGGGGTACGGGCTCGACCTCAAGAACTCGGCCCTGTTCGCGTCCGGCGTGTTCTTCGCGGGCGTGGTCGGCGACACGCTCGGCGGCGTCCTGTCGGACCACATCCTGCAGCGGACCGGCAACCTCAAGCTCGCGCGGCTCAGCATCATCCTGCTCGGGATGCTGGGGGCGGCCGCCAGCCTGGTCGGGGTGTTCTTCACCCGCGACCTCACGGCGATCGCGGTGCTGCTCTCGGCCGGCTTCTTCTTCCTCGAACTCGTCATCGGGCCGATCTGGTCGGTGCCGATGGACATCGCCCCGCAATATTCCGGCACCGCGAGCGGGCTGATGAATACCGGGTCGGCGGTGGCCGCGATCGTCTCGCCGCTCGCCTTCGGCTGGATCGTCGACCTGACCGGCAACTGGATCCTGCCCTTCGCGGGCTCGATCGGCCTGCTGCTCGCCGGGGCGGCGCTCGCCTTCACGATGCATCCCGAGCGGCGCTTCGCGGAGGCGCCGGGGGCGGAGGGCGCCGCGCTCGCTCCGGCCGCGGCGGAGTAAGGGCGCCATGACCCGGCAGGGCCCGCTCACGGGCGTGAAGGTGGTCGAGCTCGCCCACATCATGGCGGGCCCGGTCTGCGGCCTGATGCTCGCCGACATGGGGGCGGAGGTCATCAAGGTCGAGAAGAGCGAGGGCGGGGACGACACGCGGCGCATGGTGCCCCCGACCGTGGCGGGCGAGAGCGCCGCCTACATGATGATGAACCGCGGCAAGCGCGGCCTCGCCCTCGACCTGAAGCACCCGGACGGGAAGGCGGTGCTGCGCCGCCTGCTGCGGGACGCCGACGTGCTGATCGAGAACTACCGGGCAGGGACGATGGAGCGGCTCGGCTTCGGCTACGCCGCCCTGCGCCGGGACAATCCGGGGCTGATCTACTGCTCGCTCTCCGGCTTCGGCCGCACCGGGCCCTACGCGGACCGGGCGGGGTTCGACCTCGTGGCCCAGGGCATGAGCGGCCTGATGAGCATCACCGGCGAGGGGCCGGGCCGGCCGCCGGTGAAGAGCGGGGCGCCGGTCACCGACATCACGGCGGGGATCGTGGCGGCGATGGGCGTGCTCGCGGCCTACGTGCACCGGCTGAAGACCGGCGAGGGTCAGGAGGTCGACACCTCCCTGTTCGAGGCGGGCATCGTCCAGACCTACTGGCAATCGGCGATCGCGCTCGCGACCGGGATCGCGCCGGGCCCAATGGGCTCGGCCCACCCGCTCAACGCGCCCTACGAGGCCTTCCCGACCGCCGACGGCTGGATCACCGTCGGGGCCGCCAACCAGACGAACTGGCTGCGGCTCCTCGCGGTGCTGGGGGCCGAAGCCCTGGCGGAGGATCCGCGCTTCCGCGAGAATCGCGGCCGGATGGAGCACCGCGCCGCCCTCGCGGCCGCGCTCTCGGCCTATTTCCGCGAGGCGAGTTCCGCCGAGTGGCTGGATCGGCTGGAAGCCGGGGGCGTGCCGGCGGGCCCGGTCCTCGACGTAGCGGCGATGCACCGCGACCCGCAGACGCTGGCGCGCGAGATGGTCGTGGAGGTGGCGCATCCCCGCGCCGGGCCGATGCGCACGCTCGGCCTGCCGGTGAAGTTCTCGGCGACGCCCGGACGCGTGCACGGCCCGGCCCCGCTGCTGGGCGAGCACAGCCGCGCGATCCTGGCGGCCCACGGCTACGATGCGGCGGCGATCGACGACCTGATCCGGCGCGGCGTGGTGCGCGAGAGCGCGGCCTGAGCGCCGCCCTGCCGCGCCGCGCCCGCACCCGGCCTAGTCTGGACGACCGGGCCTAGGCGAGATGACCGGGCCCAGTCGCTTCGTCGCGGGGCGGCTCCTGCTTCACCTTCCGCTAAGGAATGGAGAATAGATTGCGCTGAAACTATGCCCCGCTTGAACATTGGGATGATGCGGAAATGGGCCGTTCCTCTGAAGCATCCGGTCTGCTCGACCGTGTCCCGATCCGGCTGCAACTCGCCTTCGGCTTTGCGCCGATCCTGATCCTGATGCTGCTGGTCGCGGTGAGCGGCCTGTGGGGGGTCAACCGGGTGGCACAAGCCGTAGGCCAGCAGGAGGCCATGGTCCGGGAGCGCGACACCGCGCTCGCGGTCTCGAACGCGATCGGCGCGCTCGGCATCGCCGTGACCAGCTTCGCTCAGACGAACGACTTCGAGCATGTCCGGCGCGGCATGAACCTGGTCGTGGTCATCCGGAAGGAGGCCGAGCGCATCAAGGATGAGGGCAAGAAGCAAGCCATCCTCGACCTCACCGCGAGCTACTCGAAGAATTTCGGCCGGATGGCGGATCTGAGCATCGCCCGGCAGACGGCGACGGCCGAGGCGACGCGGCAGGGCCTCCAGCGCGAGATCGACGCGATCCTGAACAACGAACTCTCCATCGGCTCGCGCCAGATCGCGACGGCCACCAAGCAGATCCAGGCCGACGCGCAGGTCCAGCTCGCCGGCAGCATCGATACGACGCGGCGCACCCTGACGTCCTCGACCTGGCTCGCCGGCGGGCTGTCCCTCGCCGCGCTGCTGCTCGGCGCGGGGCTGGCGCTCGTCATCGGCCAGGGCATCGCGACGCCGATCCGCGGGCTGACGCAGGTGGTCGGGAGCCTCGCGGAGCGCCGCTGGGAGGTCCAGATCCCGTTCTCGCAGCGGGGCGACGAGATCGGGGCGATGTCGCGCGCCGTGGCGGTGCTGCGCGATGCGGGGCGGGAGAACGAGCGGCTCCAGGCCGAGGCGCTCGATGCGAGCCGGGCCCGCGACGCGCGCAACCGCCTGATCGAGCACCTGATCGCCGAGTTCGAGGCCGGTGCGGGCGGGCTCCTCGAAGCCGTGGGCCGCGCGGGCGCCACCCTGAAGGCGACGGCCGGGGAACTCCGGACGGTGGCGGAGCATACGCGCGGCCGGGCGGCCTCGGTGTCGCAGGCCACCGCCCGCTCGACCGAGAACGCCCAGACCGTGGCCTCCGCCTCCGAGGAGCTGACCGCCTCGATCGGCGAGATCGGCAGCCAGGTCGTCCGCGCCGACGCCTTCGTCACCTCGACCGTCGCGCAGGCCACCTCCGCCGATCGCTGCATCCGCGACCTGACCGACATGACCCGGCAGATCGGCGAGATCGTCGGCATCATCAAGGCCATCGCCGACCAGACCAACCTGCTCGCCCTCAACGCCACGATCGAGGCGGCCCGGGCCGGGCCCGCCGGCAAGGGTTTCGCCGTCGTCGCGGCCGAGGTGAAGCAGCTCGCCGAGCAGACCTCGAAGGCGACCGATTCGATCACCGCCCAGATCAACTCCATCCAGCAGGCGACCGACCGCAGCGCCAGCGCGATCGGGGACGTCGCCACCGCGATCCGCAGCATGGGCGAACTCACGGCCAACATCGCCGCCGCGGTCGAGGAGCAGGGCGCCGCGACGGCCGAGATCACCTCCAACATCCAGCGGATCGCCGACAGTTCCTTCACGATCACGGCCGACGTCGACGGGCTGAACCAGGCCGTGGCGCGGACCGGATCGGTGTCCGAGGAGGTCCACGGCGCCTCGCTGTCGATGAACGAGACGGCGAACCAGCTGCGGTCCACGATCTCGGATTTCCTGCACAAGGTGGCGCGCGCCTGACCCGGCGCGCCCGCCCCCTCCCCCACCACCCGGACATCATCCGAGGAGCGCCTTGGCGATGAAGCGGACCCTTTCCCTGGCCGCGATGGCGGCGGCGGCGATGCTCGCCGCCAGCGCCGCGTCGGCGGCATCGTTGAAGATCCTGGACCACGGCAGCCGCGGCGCCGCCGAACTCGACGCCATCGCGGCCCAGGTCGCGGCCTGGAACCGATCGCACCCGGACATCCCGGCCGAACTCGTGACCCTGCCCAAGCCGATCGAGAACCAGACGGTTCAGGCGAAGGCCCTGGCCGGCACCTGGCCGGACATCCTCGACTTCGACGGGCCGAGCTTCGCGAACGCGGCCTGGGCCGGCCTGCTGGCGCCCCTCGACGACCTGCTCCCGCCCGACCTGATGCGCGCCCTGCTGCCGTCGATCCGCGCACAGGGCCTCTACGCCCCGGACGGCAAGATCTACGCCCTCGGCCAGTTCGATTCCGGGCTCGGACTCTGGGCCTCCCGCTCGGCCCTGCGCCAGGCCGGGATCCGGATCCCCAGCGGCCTCGACGATGCCTGGACCGGCGAGGAGTTCGAGGCCGCGCTCGCCGCCCTCAAGCGCGCCGGCTACCCGACGCCCCTCGACATGAAGCTGAATTACGGCGTCGGCGAGTGGTACACCTACGGCTTCGCGCCGATCCTGCAATCGTACGGCGGGGATCTGATCAACCGCACGACCTGGCAGGCCGAAGGGACGATCAATTCCGAGGCGTCGATCGCGGCGTTGGGCCGGATCCAGTCCTGGATGAAGGCCGGGTACATCGTGCCCGCCTCGGAAGGCGACGACGCCTTCTACGGCAAGCGGAGCGCGGCCCTGGCTTTGGTCGGGCACTGGATGTGGCCGACCCACAGCGCCGCCCTCGGCTCCGACCTGGTGCTGCTGCCGATGCCGCGCTTCGGCGCGCGCCACGTCACCGGGATGGGGAGCTGGAACTGGGGGATCTGGTCGGGCTCCCCGAACAAGGAGGCGGCCGCCAAGTTCCTGGAATTCCTGATGTCCGAGCCGGCGATGGAGGCGGTGGCCGGGGCGGCGGGCGCGATCCCGTCGCGCCAGGCGGCGGCGGAGCGCAACCCGCTCTTCCGCCAGGGCGGGCCGATGGCGCTCTACCGCGAGCAGCTGACCCGCATCGCGGTGCCCCGCCCGCCGCATCCGGCCTACCCGGTGATCTCGCGGGCCTTCGCCGCCGCGGTCAATTCGGTCATGAAGGGCGAGGATCCGAAGCGGGCGCTCGACCGGGCGGCGGCGGCGATCGACCAGGAGATCGAGCAGACCAACGGCTACAAGCCCTTCGGCGGCTGAGCGGCAGCGGGTGCCGACGAGCCGGGAGCGGAGGGGCGGCCTCCTCCGATCGGGGCGGCCGGATGCGGACGCATCCCGGGCCGTCGGGACCGGAGGCTGAGCCGGACTCGTTCGTTCCCGTCGTGCAGGACGTGCGATCCTGTTGTCTGGCCGTTCATTCCGCGCAGAAGCGGCAATCGATCGATTTCTCATGCGCGTTCCGGACGGTCACTTCCGGAACGCGCATGACCAGCCCGCGCGGCGCTTGAGCGAAGCCGATGTGCCAAGCCCGCGCGGCGCCTGAGCGAAGCCGACATGCCAAGCCCGCGCGGCGCCTGAGCGAAGCCGCCATCCGCATGGCGACGCAATCCGTCGGATGTCGGATCAGCCTGTCAGGCGAGCAGCGCCTCGACCTCGTCCGCCCGCGGCAGGTCGGCGCCGGCGCGGGAGCAGGTCAGGGCCGCCGCGGCCGCCCCATAGGCGAGGAGGTCGGCCAGGGCCTCCTGCGTCAGGGCGCCCAGGGCCTGCCGCGTCAGCAGCCCGCCGCGGGACAGCCGGGCGAGGAGCGCGGCGTGGAACGTGTCGCCGGCCCCGACCGTGTCGCGGACCGCGACCGCGCGCCCGGGCACGCTCGCCGAGACGCGCTCCGAATAGGCGACGGCGCCGTCCTTGCCCCGGGTGATCACCACCAGGGCCGCGCCCAGAGCCAGGAACATCCGCGCGGCCGCCTCGGGCGAGAGCCCGAAGGCCAGGGCGACGTCCTCGTCGCTCGCCTTCACGATGTCGGCGACCCGGAAGAAGCGCTCGGCGGCGGCCCGCCAGCCGGCGAGATCGCCCACCACGGCGGGGCGCAGGTTGGGATCGACGCTGATCAGCCGCCGGCCCGCCTCCCGCGCGGCGAGCGCCGCGTAGGTCGAGGCGACCGGCTCGACCGCCAGCGTGTAGGAGCCGAAGGCGAGGGCGCGCACGGCATCCGGCAGGGCGGGCGGCAGGGAGGCGGGCGCGACCATGCGGTCGGCGGCCTCGGCACCGTGGAACGTGTAGGCCGGCTGGCCGTCCGGCCCCCGCGCCACCACCGCCAGGGGCGTCGGGTGGTCGGAGCGCGGCGCGAAGCGCGCCTCCACCCCCTCGCGCGCCAGAACCCCGGCGAGGTGCTCGCCGAAGCGGTCCCGCGACAGGCCGCCGAAGAAGGCCACCGCCTCGCCGAGCCGGGCGAGGCCGACGGCGACGTTGAAGGGCGACCCGCCGGGAAGGGCCCGCGCCGGGATCGCGGCGCCGTCGGTCGGATCGAGCAGGAGGTCGATGAGGGCTTCGCCGCAGACGAGGATCATGGGAATCGGTCCGGACCGCGCGCCGGGGGGCCGGCACGCCGGGAGGGGGCGCCCCGGGGCCGGGGCGCGACGGGGCGGCGCGAGCGGCGCCGGGGGCCTCATCCGCCATCCGGTTGATGGCGTCGCCATCTCCGATTTCGGCCATGCGGATGTCGGCGTCGCTCAGGCGCCGCGCGGGCTCGCGATCCGGGATCCGCTGCGATCACGCGGATCCCGGATCAGGCGGCGCCGAGATCGGGGAAGCAGGAGGCGAGCATCTGGCGCACCGCCTCCGCCGAGTCGAGGTTCAGCGCCGCCTCGGCCACCGCGCGGCACTGGTCGGCGTCGAGGTTGCGCACCACGGCCTTGATATCGGCGATCGCGCCCGCCGAGGCCGAGAGTTCGGTCACGCCGAGGCCGATCAGGAGCGGCGCCGCGAGGGGCGAGGAGGCGAGGTTGCCGCACACGCCCACCCAGCGGCCATGCGCCCGCGCGCCCTCCGCGGCGAGCCCGACGAGGCGCAGCACCGCGGGATGGAACGGGTCGAGCTGCTGGGCGAGGCGCGCGTTGCAGCGGTCCATGGCCAGCGTGTACTGGGTGAGGTCGTTGGTCCCGACCGAGAAGAAATCCGCCTCCCGGGCGAATTGCCGGGCGATCAGGGCCACCGAGGGCACCTCCACCATGATGCCGACCTCGATCGGGGCGTCGCGGCCGAGGGCCTGCGCCTCCGCGTCGATCACCGCCCGCACGGTGCGCAGATCCGCCACGGTGGCGATCATCGGCAGCAGGATCCTGCACTGGCCGTAGGGCCTCACCCGCAGGATCGCCCGCACCTGCGTGCGCAGCAGGTCCGGCTTCCACAGGCCGAGCCGCACGCCGCGCAGGCCCAGGGCGGGGTTCTCCTCCTGCGGCAGCTGGGCGTAGGGCACGTCCTTGTCGGCGCCGGCATCGAGGGTGCGGATGATCAGCGGCCGCCCGTCGAGGGCGTCGGCGATCGCCTGGTACTCGGCGTGCTGCTCGTCCTCCCCGGGCGCGGTCTCGCGGTGGAGGAACAGGAACTCGCTGCGCAGCAGGCCGCATCCCTCGGCCCCGGCCACCAGGGCCGGCGCGACCTCCGCGAGGGCGCCGAGATTGGCGACCACCTCGATCCGCGTCCCGTCCGCCATCCGGCAGGTCTCGGCGGCCGCGCGCCGCCGCGTCTCCTGGCGGGCGCCGCGCTCGGCGAGGCGCGCGCGCGTCTCGCTCACCTGCTCCTGCGGCGGATTGACGGAGACCTCGCCCCGGTCCGCGTCGAGAACGACCACCTGCCCGTCCGGCACGCGCAGGATGTCCGGCCCCGCCGCCACCACGGCCGCGATCCCGTGCGAGGCGGACAGGATGGCGACGTGGGAGGTCGGGCCGCTCGCCGCGAGGCAGATCCCGGCGACCCGGTCGAGGTCGAGTTCGGCGAATTGCGAGGGCAGCAGGTCGTCGGCGAACAGGATGGCGCGCTCGGGCAGGGCGACCGGGGCCTCGCTGCGGCCGCACAGGACGAGGAGCACCCGCCGCTGAATGTCGACGAGATCGGCCGCGCGCTCGGCCAGGACCTCGTTGCCGAGCTGGCGCAGGGCCGCGACCTGCGCGTCCACCGCCGATCTCCACGCGAAGGCGGCGCTCCTGCCCTCCGCGATCAGCGCGTCGGCGGCGGCCTGCAGCTGCGGGTCCTCCAGGAAGGACAGGTGCGCGCCCAGGATCTCGGCCTGCTGCGGCCCATGGCTGCCGTGCTCCGCCCCGGCGCCGAGGCCGTGGATCGCCCGCTCGAGGGCCGCGCGGGTGCGCGCCAGCGCGTCGGCCAGGGCGGCGCGCTGGCGCTCGGCGCCTTCCCCCTCCTCGCGGATGTCGAGATCCTCGCGCAGCAGCCGGTGCGAGCGGCCGAGGGCGAGGCCGGGCGCCGCCGGGACGCCCGCGAGGAGGCGGCGGACGTCCGGGCCGTCGAGGGGGACGGACGCCGCGGCGGTGGGGAGGCGCGGCGCCCCGCCCTCGGGCCGCGCCGCCCGGGGGGCGCCGGTGCCGGCCGCACCGACGAGGGCGGCGACGGCGCGCGCATCCTCCTCCGCGCCGGGCCCGACCGCCTCGACCGTCAGCACGGCGCCGGCCTGGGCGCCGAGGAGCATGATGGCGACGGAGCTGCGCGCGTCGGCGCGGCGCCCGCCGTGGAAGAGGGTCACCTGCGAGCGGGCCGTCTTGGCACGCGCCGCGATGGTGCCGGCCGGCCGGGCGTGGAGGCCGAAGGGGTCGCGGACCTCGGCGGTGCAGCGGAACTCGGTCCGGTCGGCGGGCGCCTCGGGCGCGACGGAGGCGGGCGCGGAGGCCGAGGCGATCTCGCAGCAGGGGGCGCCGCGCGGGCGCGCAGCCCGAAGGCGTCGCCGTTCGTGAGCACGACCGGGATCATCAGCGAGGGCACGGCGGGGCCGATGCGGGCGGCGTCGAAGGAGATCAAGCGGTCGCCCGCCGCGACCTCCTGGCCCTCGCGCACGTGCGCAACGAAGCCGTTCCCGGCGAGCCCCACCGTCTCGATGCCGATATGCATCAGCACTTCGGCCCCGTTGCGGGCCCGCAGCGTCACCGCGTGGCGCGTCGGCGGCAGGCTCACGACCTCGCCCGCGAAGGGCGCGCGCAGCACCTCGCCGTCGGGGTCGATGGCGAAGCCGTCGCCGAGCACGCGCCCCGAGAAGACCGGGTCGGGCACGGCGTCGAGGGGCACGAGCAGCCCGTCGACCGGCGCGAGCACCGCCACGGCCGCGTCGGCCGGCGGGACCTCCACCCGCGCGCTCGCCCCGGCCCGGTACAGACGGCTGAGAAAACCCATGGTCACCTCCCCTCGCGGCGCTCCCCGGCCGCGGCCCGTGTCCACACCCGGGCGGGCCGCCAGGGGCCCGTCCCCGAGAAGCCCGTCACAGCGTCCAGCGATCCAGCCGGTCGAGGGTGAAGGCCCCCTCCGCCCGCACCCCGATCCCGTCCGCGCCGGGGCTCGGGAAGATGCGCGCGCTCAGCACCACGGCGCCGCCGCCGGCGAAGACCTCGACGGAGCTGCGATCGACGAAGATGCGCAGGTCCTCGATCGTCCCGCCCTCCGGGAAGGGCGCGGCGCCGAGCGGCACCGCCACCCCGTCCGCCCGGACCGTGTCCAGGCGCAGGCGGCGTCCGGAGCAATCCACCGTGAGGGTGGTGCGCTCGACGCCCCGCACGCGCATGTCCACGGCGAAGCTCCCGCCGTCCCGCGCGCGCCACGCCAGGGCGAGCTCGAACGCGTCCGACCGGGCGGCGGTGAGGTCCTGCGCGGCCGAGAGGTCGAGGTCGAAGATGGCGAGGTGCGCCTTGCGCAGGGCCGCGAGCTCGCGGGCGGGCACCTGGCACAGGCGCCCGTCCCGGACGTGCAGCTCCCGCGGCAGGGTGAGGCAGTGCATCCAGCCGAAGGCGGTCGAGGGCGCGTCGCCCTGCTCGGGCAGGCCCATCCAGGCGAACATCAGCCGGCGCCCGTCGGGCGCCTCGAAGGTCTGCGGCGCGTAGAAGTCGCGCCCGTGGTCGAGGCGGCGGAAGGCCGCCGCGTCGGCGGTTCCCGAGAGGTCGCCCGGCACGTAGCCGGCGACGTCGCCCCCCTGCTCCGGGCCGTGCTGCGCGCACAGGATCAGGAACGCCTCCCCGCCGATGCGGAAGAAGTCCGGGCACTCGCACATGTGGCCGAAGGCGCTGGGGCGCAGCAATTCGCGCACCGGCGACCAGCAGCGCAGGTCCGGCGAGCGCAGGAGCAGCACCGTCCCCTCCCCGGCAGCGGTCTGGGCACCGAGCACCATCAGCCAGGCATCGCCCTCCCGCCACACCTTGGGATCGCGGAAATGCGCCGTGTAGCCCGGCAGCGGCCCCGACAGGACGGGGCCAAGCTTCTCGAAGCGGATCCCGTCCGTGGAGCGGGCGAGGCACTGGTAGGTCTGCCGCTCGCCCCCGGCGCTGCGGACGTTGCCGTTGTAGATGAGGAGGAGTTCCTCGCCGTTCGCGACCGCGGACCCGGAATAGCAGCCGTGGCTGTCGAAGACGTCGACGGGTGCCAGGGCCACCGGCAGCTCCTCCCAGCGGACGAGATCGGGGCTGACGAGGTGGGCCCAGTTCTTGTTCGCATGGGAGCAGCCATGCGGGTTCCACTGGTAGAACAGGTGGTACGCCCCGTCCCAGTAGACGAGGCCGTTCGGGTCGTTGAGGAGACCCGTCCGGGGCGCGATGTGGAAGGTCGGGCGCCAGGGATCGACGGCGTGCTTGGTCATGGGAGGATCCGGTCCGCGCTCGGGAGGGCGGCCGCAGGCCGCGAGGTCGTCAGGCCCGCTCCGCCCGGAGGCCCGCGGCGAAGGCCGCCGCGAACGCCACTCCGAAGGCGAGGGCGAGCCCGATCAGGTAGTCGAGGATGCTGCCCGGCGCCGTGATGGCGATGCCGGGCAGGCCGGTGACGCCCACCGCGGTCATGCTCACCTTCGCGGCCGCCACGTAGGCCCCGCCCACCGCGCCGCCGAGCGCGGCGGCCAGCAAGGGCCGCACGAAGCGCAGGTTGACGCCGAAGATGGCGGCCTCCGTGATGCCGAGCAGGCAGGACAGGGCCGCCGGCACGGCGACCTGCTTCACCTTGGCGTCGTCGCTGCGCAGGGCCACGGCGAGCGCCGCGCCGCCCTGGGCCACGTTGGCGGCCGCCCAGATCGGCAGCAGGAAATTCGCGGCGATCGCCGGGTTGGCGAGGAGCCCGGCCTCGATGGCGTGGAAGCTGTGGTGCACGCCGGTGATGACGATCGCCGAGTAGAGCCCGCCGAAGGCGAAGCCGGCGAGCGGACCGCCCTGCGCGTAGAGCTGCTGCAGGCCCATCGAGATGCCGTCGCCCAGGAGGCGGCCGGCCGGCCCGAGCACCGTGAGGGCGAAGAACGCCGAGACGAGGAGCGTGAGGAAGGGCGTCAGGACGATGTCGAGCATGTCGGGCACGACCCGGCGCAGGCCGCGCTCCACGAGGGCCATCACCCAGACGGCGACGAGGACCGGCAGCACCGTGCCCTGGTAGCCGAGCTGCGCCACCGGCAGGCCGAACAGGTCCCAGTAGGCCTTGATGCCGGTTCCGGCCGTCCAGGCGTTCTGGAGGACCGGGTGGATCATGACGCCGCCCAGCGCCGCGCCCATGAACGGGCTCGATCCGAATTCCCGCGCGGCCGAGAACCCGACCAGGATCGGCAGGAAGATGAAGGCGGTGCTGGAGACGAGGTCGAGCAGCTGGATCGGCGCCGAGGTCGCGGGGAGCCAGCCCATCGTCCTGATCGTGCCGAGCGTGCCCATCAGCAGGCCGCAGGCGACGATGACCGGGATGATCGGCACGAAGATGTTGGAGAGGAGCCGGGCGAAGCGCTGGGGCGCCGAGAGCCGGACCGAGGCATCCTCCTTCGCCTGCGCGGCGGACACCGCCGTGAGGCCGCCCGCCCGCACCAGGGCCTCGTGGAGCCGCGCGACGCGCCCCTGCCCGATGATAATCTGGAACTGGCCGCCGTTGAGGAAGGTGCCCTTGATCGCCTCGACCGCTTCCAGGCCGGCCTTGTCGACCTTCGCCACATCCGCCAGGACGAGGCGCAGGCGCGTGGCGCAGTGTGCGGCGCTGACGACGTTGCCCGCCCCGCCCACAAGGGCGAGGATCCGCTCGGCGGCGAGCTGGTCGGCATTCGGCGTGTAGGTCATGTCTCCTCCCGGACGACCACGACATCGATTGTGGTATCGATTTCACACACGAATAGCGCAGGAGTCCGGCTGACGCAACGGAAATGTGACGCGGCGCGGGGCGCCGGCCGGCGCGGCGACCGCTCAGGCGCGCGCCTTGCGGTCCGCCACGCTGTCCCGGACACGCAGTTCGAACGGCATGACCTGCGCGGCGGGCGCGATCCGCTCGCCGCGCAGCATCGCCACCAGGGTCCGCGCCGCGACCGTCCCGGTGCCGAAATAGTCGAACCGCACGGTGGTGAGCTTGGGATTGTAGACGGCGGCGACGTCGATGTCGCCGATCCCGGCCACCGACACCTCACGCGGCACGTCGATGCGCAGATCGACGAGGCGGCTCACCGCGCCGATCGCCAGCCGGTCCGTGACCGCCAGGATCGCCGTCGGGCGCTCGGGCTCGGGAGCGGCGACGAGCCGGTCGGCTCCCGCGGCGCCGTCCCGCAGGTCGAAGCCGCCGAGGGCGATCCAGGAGGGCGGCGGCGCGATCCCGGCGGCGGCGAGCGCCTCGACGTAGCCGCCCTTGCGCTCGCACCCGACCTGGATGTCCCATTCCGCGACGCCGATCAGGCCGATGCGCCGGTGGCCGCTGCGGATCAGCAGGTCGGTGATCTGGCGGGTGGCGCGGCGCTCGTCCTGAATCACCGACGCGAAGCCGGAGGCGCTCGCGTCCTGCCCGATCACCACCACGGGCACGCCGATCTCGGTCAGGCTGGCCAGCAGCGGCCCGGTCAGCTGCGTCGCCAGGATGAGGACCCCGTCCACGCGCTGACGCCGGAACGTCTCGACATAGGCGAGCTCGTTCTCCGGGCGGTTGGCCGAACTCCCGAGGATCGGGATGTAGCCCGCCTCGGCCAGGGTCGCCGAGATCCCGGCGGTGATCTCGCTCGACGCGAAGGAGTTGATCCGCGGGATGACGACGCCGACCATGGTCGACGTGCTCCGCTTCAGGTTAGTCGCGATCCCGCTCGGAACGTAGCCGGTCTCGGCGATGACCCGCTCGATGCGGGCCCGCACCTCGGCCCTGACGTAACCGGAATCGTTCAGCACCCGCGACACGGTGGAGGCGGAGACGCCGGCGCGCGCCGCGACCTCCCGGATGGTGAGCGTGGCCCGCCGCGCCGCCCGCTCGGTGGCTGTCGTGCTCTCGTCCCGCGCCATGAGTCTCCCGTTCCGAGATCGGCGTCCGGGGGGCCCCGGATGCTGTCTACGACCTTGGGCTTAGGCCAAAACAATCCCTGACGTAGGGTCATTCGCGCCTTGCCCGCGCCGCTCGTCCCCGTCTACCATGTGGTATCGGTACCATAATAAATGTCGAGGGAGATGCGGGTGAGCGCGACGCCGCCCCTGACCGGACAACCGGTTCCGGCCTACGCCGTACGGTAAGCCAAGCTCCACCCAGGCAACATGCGATCGCGCAAGTCGCAACTTGCGGTGAAACGCCTGCACCTTAGCCTGCGACGCAAGGTCAGCTACGCACAAGGCAACGCAAGCAGGGTCATGATCCGTTCTGGCGCGGATCGAGGATGAGCTCTGCGCATATAACATTACGTCAGACGGGAGAAACACGTGCCGAGGTCGACCACACCCGATCGCCCCGCCCGCCGCAGGGCCGCCGCAGCCGCCATGATTCTGCTGGCCTCCACCTCCGCCGCCCGGGCCGGGGACGCCTCCGGCACGCCGGAGGCGATCCTGAAGCGGCTCGAGGCCCTGGAGGCGCGGGTCGCCGACGCCGAGCGGCGCGCCCGGACCTCGGAGCAGCGCGCGGCGCGCGCCGAGAGCGAACTCAACGCCGTCCGGGCGAGCAGCGGCTCCCAGGAGGCGCGCCTCAAGAAGATCGAGACGACGACGGAGATCCAGAAGGCCGAGCTCTCGAAGACGCAGAGCGCCCTCGCCGGGCAGGGCCGGGTCGTCAAGGGGGACGCCGCGGCGCTGCTGGCGCAGGCCGCCGACCCCTCCGCCTTCGAGTTCAAGGGCTACGCGCGGTCCGGATTCCTGTCCCGCGGCAGCAAGGGCGTGTGGCACAACTATCCGGGCGCGTTCCTCACGCCGGCCGGCGCCGTCGACGGGGCGGTCGGGCGCCTGGGCATCGAGTCCAATCACTACCTCGAGCTGAACTTCGGCAAGAAGTGGACCTTCGAGGACGGCTCCTGGGCGCGCTTCCGGGCCATGCTGGCGGACGGCGTCGAGAGTCAGAACGACTGGACCGGCGGCAATAACGGGATCAACTTCCGCCAGGTCTACACTGAATTCGGCAATCTGAAAGATATGCCGTCCTGGTTGTCCGGCGCCACCTTCTGGGCCGGCAAGCGCTTCGACCGCGACAACTTCGATATCCACTTCTTCGATTCGGACATCGTCTTCCTGGCCGGCACCGGCGTCGGCGTCTACGACGCGGCCATCGCCGACGGCTGGAAGAGCAATTTCTCGGTCTATTCCCGCAATTTCGGCAATGTCGGCGTCTACAACACGCCGATCGTCGACGACTACATCTTCACGTCGAACAACAAGTTCGGCAACTGGCAGTTGATGCTGAACGGGTTCGCGGCGGCGAAGAACGGCCAGTACGCCAACCTGCCGTGGTCGGCGGCGACGCTGGCCTCCTCGGCCGTGGCGGGCACGACGCAGCGCGCCGAGACCGGGATGCTGGCGATGCTCGCCTACGGGGACACGAGCTTCTACGGCATCGCCCCGGGCGTGTCGAAGACGGCGCTCCAGTTCGGCTGGGGTCTCGGCGCGGAGGCCCGCGTCCTCGGGGCGGACGGCAACCTCGCCCACGACGCCAAGACCGTGCGCCTGGCCACCTACGGCGTCACCGACCTCGCCCCCGACCTGCACTTCGCGCCGGCCGTGATGGCTCAGATCTCGCAGGACCGCTACGTCGACGGCGACAGCTACAAGTTCATCACGCTGAACGGCCGCCTGATGCAGGACATCACGCGCAGCTTCGCGATGCAGTACGAGCTGACCTACCAATACGCCGACCTCGCGCCGAATGGCTACACCGCCTACGGGCTCCGCACCGGCCAGCACGTCAACGGCAGCATCGGCAAGGTGACGATCGCGCCGACCTTCTACCTCGATCAGCTCGGCCTCGGGTTGATGACCCGACCGCAGCTGCGGGTGTTCGGCTCCTACATCATGTGGGACAAGAAGCTGCACAATTTCAGCCTGAGCGACGCGTTCGGGCCGCAATCCGGCTCCTACCTGACCAACGTGCGGCTGAGCGACAAGGCGGGCAGCTTCCTGTTCGGCGGCCAGATGGAGATCTGGTACTGAGGCGGGCGCCGCGCCGGATCCGCGCCCGAGGGGGCGCGAGAAGGAAGGGGGGCCGCCCGGAGGGCGGCCCGAAGTCGAGGAGGAAACGCCCTTCGGGGCATGTCCG
The DNA here is from genome assembly GCF_000019365.1 of Methylobacterium sp. 4-46. GTDB lineage: Bacteria > Pseudomonadota > Alphaproteobacteria > Rhizobiales > Beijerinckiaceae > Methylobacterium. The sequence continues at coordinate 3,815,983 of NC_010511.1, forward strand.
GCGGCGGCATCGCCGCGCCCGGCCCGGCAGGTCTCGCGCGTTGCGGCCGTGCTCGCGCTGATCTGAATCAACGCCCGCGCTCGTTCTCGGCGAAGGTCGGCGGTCGGCCCGCCCGCGAGGCGATCGGCCACCGCCGCCGGGTTCCTCGACCCCGAGCCGCTCGACGGCCTCTCGGGCGTGCTCGGTCCCGAACAGGGCGTCAGCATCATCCATCCCGGCCTCGTCCCCCGCGCCCTGCGCCCGCCCGGGCGGATCGAGGTCCACCTCGCGCGAACGACGCGCACCGGCGCCCTCGTGGACGCCGCCCGCGCGCATCTCCGGCGCCGCGTCGGCGAGGGTCCCGACCGCCTCGTCCGGCTGGTCCGGAGCCCGGCCCGGACGGCGGCGCCCCTGAACGGCTCCGGCAGAATCGGCCGACGGGACGTCCCGCACGAAACGCCATCGGCGCGCGGCGTCGGGGGACCTCGGTCCCCGGCCGCGGCCGCAGAGGAATGCCGTCCGCGGGGAACGAGGATCCCGCTTGGTTTCCACGTGGCACGGAACATGCTGGCACGGAACATGCTGGCTTGGCACGGAACATGCTGGATGACCCCAAGGATGGCGATTCCATGACGCTTCTACACTTGCGCTGGCGCAGGGATGTCGTTGTTGAATTGTGCGGCAACGCGTGCCGGAGAGCGTCGGCACCCAGGTGAGGGCTGCAGAATGGGAGCGTCACCGTCGCTTCGGAATGTCTCCGCGCTCGATGGGTTGTTCCGTGAGCACAGTCATTGGCTGCTGCGTTGGCTGAGCAAGCAGCGCTGGACCGTCACTTCGCCGGAGGATCTCACCTCCGACGTGTTCCTGGCGCTGCTGCAGATCCCCGATCTCGGCGCGGTCCGTCAGCCGCGCGCGATGATGACCACGATCGCTCGGCGGCTGATCTGCGACGCACGTCGGCGCGACGATCTCCGCCGCGCCTACGAGAACGAGCTGGCGGCCCTGCCCGAGGCGTTCGAGATTTCCGCAGAGGAACGCCTCATCCTTGTGCAGGCGCTCCAGGCCATCGACGCGATGCTCGCGGGCCTCTCGCGGAAGGCGCGCGCGGCCTTCCTGATGAGCCAGATCGACGGCATGCCCTACGCGGAGATCGCGGCCGAACTGAACGTCTCGGTCAGCATGGTGCGCAAATACGTTGCGCAGGGTCTGCGCGCGGCCGTAAAAGCGCGGAACGTCGCGGGCTGACGGGGCGGGGATCTGTCATGGCTGGGTCTGCCGAGCGCGACGAGCAGCCGGTCGAGGCCGCGATCGGCTGGATGGTCGAACTCAGTTCCGGCGCGGTCACCGAGCGCCAGAGGCGCGCCTTCGAGGCCTGGCTCGCCGCCGATCCGGGCCACGAAGCGGCGTGGCTCGGGTTGCAGGAGAGCCTGATGCCCTGCGGCGTCGCCGCCCGCCAGAGATTGCCGCCGGGCCGGCTGACGCAGCGGCTCCTCGCGCGCCAGCCCAACCGGCGCGCCGTGCTGACGGGCGTCGCGGCCGCGCTCGGCCTCGGAGCGGCCGGCAGCCTGGTGGCGGACCGGTTCGTGCCGCTCGACGGCCTGCTCGCCGACCACGTGACGCGGACCGCCGAGCAGAACCGCCTGCGCCTCGACGACGGCAGCGAGGTCGTGCTCGCGCCCCGCACGGCCATCGACGTGGATTACGCCCTCGGCCGGCGGGCCATCCGCCTGATCGAGGGCGAGGTTCTCGTGCGCGTCGCGGCGCGGTCCGCCCCGTTCCGGCTCGATGCCGGCGTCCTGAACCTCACGGCGGAATCCGGCAGCTTCCTGGTCGAGAAGCGCGCCGAGGTGCTGGCGGCGACCGGCCTCCAGGGAACGGGACGGCTCGTGGTCGGGGCCGCCGCCGCGGCGATCGGGCGCGGCGAGCGGCTCGGCCTGGAGGACGGCCGCCTGCGTCGGCAGGCGGTCGACGAGGTCGAGGATGTCACGGCCTGGCTCGACGGAGTTCTGGTGGCGAAGAACCGCTCGGTCGCCTCGATCGTCCGCGCCCTGCGCCCCTACTTCCCCGGCGTCATCCGCGTGGATCCGGCCGTGGCGGAGATCCGGGCCACCGGCGTGTTCCCGCTGCGGCACCCGGGCGAGGCCCTCGACATTCTGGGCGCGTCGCTCGGCCTATCGATCACCCGCGTGGCGCATTACTGGGTGGCTATCGGGCCGGATGCGGCTGCGGCGACCCGGTCCGGGTGATCGCCACGCGGGGCCGGGGCGCCCCCGTCCAAGACGGCGTGGGCCCGGGTCTTCGACGTCCGGCCATCTCCGGATACCGCCGGTCTCCGCCACCCGCACCGCGACCGGACCCGCGTCCTCGTCGAGGACCGGGTCCATCCCCCCGGGCGGGGTTCGCACCGGGGCGCCCGGAGCCTCGGCGGCGCCGGTCCGGCCGAGGATTTGGCCCGGCGAGGATTTGGCCCGGCGAGCACTCGGCCCCGAAGACGGCCTCGGTCGCGGAGGGGATCGTCACGGGGCCTGCTCCCGCGCGTCGTTCGGCCCGCCGAGGACGAGCCGGTGGGTGTGGAATGCGTCGAGCACGTCGGAATGCGCGATGCTGATCAGGGTGAGGTCCGGCAGGGATTCGAGGAGCAGCGCGTACATGGCACGCGCGTTCGGCGGATCGAGCGCGCTCGTCGCCTCGTCGAGCAGGATCAGCGCCGGGCGCAGCAGCAGGGGACGCAGAAAGGCGAGGCGCTGCTGCTCCCCGGGCGAGAGGTGCTGGTCCCACTCGGCGGCCCGGTCGAGATCCGCTGCCCGCTCCGCGAGGCCGACGCGCCCGAGAAGGTCGCGCAGCACCGCGTCCGGCACCGATTCCCGCGACGGGTAGGTGATGGCGTCCCGCAGCGGGCCGACCGGCAGGTAGGGCGTCTGCGGCATGAACAAGGTCGTCTCGCGGGCCGGCATCGTCAGCCGGCCAGCGACTTCCGGCCAGATCCCGGCCAGCGCGCGCAGCAGCGTGCTCTTGCCGATGCCCGAGGGGCCTCGGATGAGCCAGCGCTGCCCTCGCTCCACCCGCCAGGCCGGCAGGGTCAGGAGAGTCGCGCCGCCGGGACGGGCCACGGACAGGGTCTCGACCGCGACCATCGTCGCCGCGTCGCCGGGCTGCTCGGAAGCGGGCGGGACCGGGACGGCGTCGATCATCGCGTCGAAGGCGCGCAGGCGGCGGATCGTGCCGCGCAGGGTCTGGAGCGCGGTGGCGGATTGGGCAAAATACGCGATCGTGCCGTTGTACTGGCCCATCGATCGCTGCGCCTGAAACATCTCGCCGAGCGACGACCCACCCGCGAGGTAGCGCGGCATCACGAGCAGCAGCAGGAAGAGCTCCTCGACCGTCCCGACCGTGGCATTGGTGACGGCGATCCTCACCGCCTGGACGATCTGGGCGTAGACGTTGGTGCGGATGGCCGAGAAGCGATCGGTCAGGGCGGCAGCCTCGGCCGCCTCGCCGCGCAGGAGCGCGACCTGCTCGGCGGCGCGCCGGACCTGGATCAGCTTGAAGCGGAAATCCGCCCCGACCCGCTGCCCCGCCGCGACGAGGCGCGGCAGCTTGCGCCCGACCCAGATCACCAGGGCGGTGTGGAGGACCGCCCAGATCGTGGTGACCCAGAGCAGCAGGCCGGGAACCTGGAACGTCGCCGGGCCGATCGTGACCCTGCCGTCGCCGGAAGCGTCCCACAGGATGATCCCGAAGGTGATGCCCATCGACGCAACCTGGAACATCGCGAAGGCATTGGTCACGGCGGCGTGGGTGAACGCATCGACATCCTCGGCGATGCGCTGGTCGGGATTGTCGAGGAGATCGCGGCGCTGGCCCTCGTAATAGGCGCGGCCGTGCAGCCAGCGCGCGACGTATCGGCCGGTGAGCCACTGGCGCCACTCCAACGCGATAGCGGTGGGCACCGAGAACGCGACCGCCGCCTGCACGATGCTGGCGCCCAGCACGACGGCGAGCAGGGCCATGACCGCGGGCAGCCGGTCGAGCGCCCGCTCGGCCAGCATGTCGTAGAGCGCCTTGGTGTAGCGGGTGCTCAGGACGCTCGTGTGGACGGCCGCGCTCAGGGAGGCGAGGTTGAGGGCCACCAGCGCCCAGGCGCGGCCGGCACTCCGCGTGATCCAGAACCCGCCGGCCAGCCGGATGAAGTGCCTCAGCTTCGCGTCGGTCGGCGCCGCGCTCCCGTCCGCGTCGTCGCGTGCCGGCGCGGGGGCGCGAGCCCCGTGGTGGCTGGGCGCCATGGCAGCCTCGTCCCTCGTGATCACGCGTCAGGCCGGAGAGGAACCAGGCGGCGTCGCCGCCTCGATCGGGGCCGGGCAGATCCGCGCGGCCTCCGCGGCCGCGCCGGAATGGGCCTCGGCGAAGGCGGCACGGCCGGCGGGGGCTGCTGCGACCGGCCCCGCTCGCCCCGGCTTGGTCGATCGTGCCGGCGGCGCGCTGCGCCTTGAAGCCTGCGTGGCGGATGGCGCGGCGCCGCGGAGCGCCGCCGAAGGCGAGTCGCAGCGCCGGGTGGGGAACGGGCATGAGAGGCCTCGAATCTCTGGGCGGGCGCGGGACGGGACTTGCCGCGGTGACCCTCGCCGGGCGCACGGCGCGGAACCGCCCTGCCCGAATCATCCGAAATCCGTCGGATTGCGTCGCCATGCGAATGTCGGCTTCGCTCAAGCGCCGCGCGGGCTTGTCAGACGCTGTCCGGACGTGATCGTCCGGACAGCGTCTCAGAAGGTGACCCGGGCCTGCGCCAGGATCCGACGTCCTTCCCCGATCGGGACGAACATCGGAGTCTGGGTCGGTTGATAATAATACTGATTGAGCAGATTCTTCACGTTCAACGAAATCATCATGTTGTCTTTCGTATACGATAACATCGCGTCGAGAGTGACGTGGCCTGGAAGTTTGTAGTTGTCGTTCTTCGAGCCAAAGGACGTGTAGGTGCTCGGGATGCCCTCGGCGCCGCCGCCGATCTGCAGACCTTTCAGCGGGCCGTCGGTGAAGCTGTACACCGCGTAGAGCTTGCCGGTGTAGGATGGGATTCCGGGATAGACATCGCCCGGCTGACGGCGGGGGTACTGAATGATGGTCCGCCCGACGCTGCCGATCAGGCTCAGGTTCTCCGTCACCTGTCCCTGGAAGTCCAATTCGAAACCTTTGCTCGTAGTGCCCGGTCCAAGAACGCTTGCGCGCAAATCGGGTCGATATATAAGTGTATTACTGTAAGAAATTTCGAAATGCGAAGCCGTGATCATGAAGCTGTCATTGAGCAGATTAAACTTCAGACCATATTCGTTCGAGTCGTTATATTGAGGAGGAGAAGTTTTGCCATCGGCAAGAACGCCCCGGTTCGGAATAAATCCGGTGCCGATCGTGCCATAGATGCTCATCCATTTCGTAATATCATAGACCCCGCCGGCGCTATATGTCAGCGCGCCATAATCGGTCAGACTATGGCTGCTCTTGCCATTATCCTCGGAATTTCTGTCCGAGCTGTAAAAATCCTGCCTGACCGATCCCAGAATATGAAGACGATCAAATAGATCAATTTTGTCTTGAAATGCCAATCCGATGTCTTCCGATCCGAGATGAACTCGCGTCTTGAAATTCCGCCCAAGAGATCCCTGCCGATTCGGCAAAGGCAGCGTGAGCGGCGGATTTCTGGGATCGATCAAGCCGGCAGGATATCCCACGAGGTTATAATTGACAAGATAATCATTCGTGTAGTCAATTCCGAATCTGGCCGTCTGCTTGTAATCCTGGAACGTGTGAACTGCGATCAGGTCGGATTGCGTGACGAACTGCCGCTCGGTCGCCGAGGTGAAGCCTCCGCCGAGCGGGACGGCCGCCGCACTCCGACCGGGCACGAATATATAACCAGAGGACACGTAATTATTCGCGAAATATCCGGTCCTGTTCCGAAACGTGAAGTCGAACGAACCGAAATTTGCTGTATCGATGGCATCGAATCTGTGCTCGACGTCCACATAGAGGTTGAAGGCTCGGAACGACGCCCCGGCCTCGGGGGTGCCGATCGGCTTCTCGCGATCGACCCGGAGCGGGCGGAAGTGGAGGGAGGGAATCCCGATCGTCATCGGCGGCAGCCCGCTGAGCTGGTCGAAGTAACGAACCCCGGCGGTCACGATCGTGGCGCCGTCGTCCCAGCGGATCTTCGGGGAGATCAGCCCTTCGTGGGGAGATCTGTCGCCGCCGAACGACGTGTCGGCCGTATTGCCCGAGAGGTTCAGCCGGTAGGTGAGGCCCTCGGCCCCCTCCACCGGCCCGCCGAGGTCGAAGGCGAGCGTGCGGTAGAATCGGCTGCCGAGGGTGAACTGCGCCTCCCGGATCGGATCGGCACTCGGCGCCTTGGGGATGATGTTGATCCCGCCGCCTTCGAGGCTCACCCCGGTCAGGTCGGTGGTCGGGCCCTTGATCACGTCGACGCGCTCGACGTCCTGCACGGGCAGGTTCATGCCCCGCGGACCGACGCGCCCGCCCACCATCACGTTCTGCACGCTGAAGCCGCGGATGGTGTAGCTCGGGATGCCGCTGCCCTGGCCGGCGCCGTAATTGACGGTGACGTTGCTGGCGTTGGTGGCCGCTTCGAGGATCGAGGTGGAGGCCTGCGCCTTGATCACCTCGCGGGTCACGCCGACGACGGAACGCGGATTCTCCTTCTGTGGGAAATTGAGCCGGTCGGAGGTGACGGTGGAGCCGGAGAGGAAGCCGCGATCCCCGGTGCTCCCCGCGAGGTCGGCCACGTCGATGGCGGCGATCATCCCGTCGCGGCTCGGGACGACCGCGCTGCTGCCCTGGCCGCGGCGGATGGTCAGCGAGCCCTGCGCGCTCGGCGTGGCCACGAGGCCCGAGCCGGCGAGCGCGCGGTCGACCGCGTCGCGGACGGTCATGCGGCCGATGATCGGCCCAGCCGCGCGGCCCTGCGTCACGTCTGCCGGGAAGGCGATCGTGCGGCCGCCGGCGCGCCCGATCTGGGCCAGGACGCCGCCGAGATCGCCGGCCGGTATGGCGAAGTCGACGAGATCCTGAGCGGAGGCCGGCAAGACCAGCGGCGGCAGCACGCTCGCCGCCGAGGCCGTGGACAGAAGGAGGGCGACCAGCCTCCAGCGGCGGCTGCGACCGCCCCTGACCGGCCCTGGCCCGCGCGACCGGTCCGCCTCGGATCCGGCCGTCATCCTCTGCGCCATCGTCATCGCGACCCCCTGTGCGTCTGCGGTTCGGTCCGCTTTCACCTTCTGTGACGCTCGGGCCGCCGAAAGCGTCAGTCCGGGCGCGAGGTTTTTTGAAGAATTCGCGATCCCGGAGCATTCGCTGACTTGGAGTCGGATTCCGCGATCATGCCTCACTCTAGGTCAGGCGGACCGGCGACCGGAGCACGGCGCGTCGGCTCGGCGCGAGCGGGGCGGGCCGAGCCGCGGAACGACGGCCCGGCCGGCGCGCGTTCAGACCAGGAGCATGTCCGGCGTCAGCAGGAAGGCGGGCACGCCGACCAGTTGCACCTGGCCGCCCCCCGACAGCGTCAGCAGCCCATCCCCGTTCTCGGCCGCGCCGATGCTGAGGGACTGCCCGTCGAGGAGATGGATGCGGTCTCCGCTCGCGGCGGAGACGCCGAGGATCAGGTCCGACCCCGATCCGGCGCCGAACACGAAGGTGTCGGCCCCCTCGCCACCCTCGAGCATGTCGTCCCCCGCGCCCCCGTCGAGGGTGTCGCTCCCCTCGCCGCCGATCAGGAGGTCGTCGCCCCGATCTCCGTGCAGGACGTCGTTCCCGCCCGCCCCCGTCAGCGTGTCGGCCCCGCGTCCGCCGAACGCGATGTTGTCGCCCTCGTTTCCGATGATCAGGTCGTTGCCGTCGCCGGTGATCGCGTTCTCGATCCCGACCTGGCCGAGTCGGATGAGTTCGGTATTGCGGACACGCGAGATCGCCCCCGGATTGAGGTCGAGGACCACGTCGCCGGTCATGGAGGCGGCCTCGATCCAGTCGCTGCCGCCGTCGCGGTCGTCGAGGACCCGGCGCGACGGATCGAGGGCCGCCATGTCCAGGAACTCGTCGGTGTAGTGATAGACCTCGTCGGAAGAGGGCGCGGACCCGTAGGCCGTCAGGCTGATGCGGCCGAGGGTGCCGCGGTCCCAGGGCATCTCGTTCTTGATGCGAACCGTCCATGTGCCGGCGCTGCGCTCGCCGCGGAGCCCATCCACCCCGAACGTCCAGGTGAGCCCCGCAGCGGCGTCCGGAGGGTGCCCGCTGCCGTCGTAGAGCTGCACGGCCGTGCCGGCAGGCGAGATCAGCGTGATGCGCAGATCCCGATAATCGCCGACCGCGATGCCGCCTTCAGGTCGACATGGTCGAGCACGACATCGTCCGTGAGATCGAACGTGGAGGCGAGGGTTCCCGAGTCCGGGATCGCCTCGCCGACGAAGAGTTCGCCGGAGCGCACCGTGATCTCGTTCGCGGAGGTCTGCGCGGGGGCGCCGATGGCGTGCCACGCCTCCGCCATGCGGACCGCACCGAAGACGTTGACCTTCCCGTAGCCGAAATCCGTGTGGACGTGCATGCCGCCACCGTTCCAGGTCGTGGCGCGGTTGATCTGCCAGACCCCGTGCTCCCAGCCGTTCGGCCAGGCCTGTCCGATCGCGCTGCCCAGATGGGTCGCGGAGGCGGCCAGGATGGTCTGGACGTCGCGCCAGCCGAGCCCGGGATTGGCCTGGAGCATCAGGGCGACCACGCCGGAGACGACCGGCGCCGGTGCCGAGGTCCCGGTGAACGCCATGTAGGAGCCAGGAGAATCCCCCTTCGAGCCCGGCATGTCGGTCGTGATCAGGCCGGTGCCCGGGGCCGTGACGAGGACGGAGGACCCGTAGTTCGAGAACTCGGCCCGCCTGTTCGAGAAATCGGTCGCCGCGACCGTCACCGTGTAGCGGGAGGCGTTCCCCCCGCTGCCGTTCGCGTTGATGCCGTCGTCGTTGCCGGCGGATTGGATGATCGGGGTTCCGAGGCCGCCGCGGCCGGTGCGCGAGACGACGTCGAAGGCTTGATCGAACCGCGCCGTGTCGCTGGTCGGATCGTTGAGGTTCGCGTTCGGGTTCAGCCAGAGCGGCGAAGGCTGCCCGCTGAAATTGATCACGTCGTACTGGGCGCAGGCCCGCATCGCCGCGATGTCGCCGTCGACGTCGTGGGGCACGCCGATCGGCGGTCCCCACCGATTGAGGTCGATCTGCGTCAGGGCGGCGCCGTAGGCCACGCCGACGCCGCCCTCGCCGTTGTTGCCAGAGGCGGCGATCACGCCCGCGACTTCCGTGCCGTGCCATCCGGAATACGTGGTGACGCCGTCATACGGCCCGGGGACCAGGATCGGCCGGCTCCGGTCCTCGCGCTCCTTCAGGTCGGGATGCGTGAAGTCGATGCCGTCGTCGAACACGCCGACATGGATGTCGGTCCCGTCGTAATCGTCCCAGATCGCTTCGATGTTGCCGATCGCTCTCAGGTACCATTGCTGAGCGTAGTAGGGGTCGTTCGGGTGCATGACGTCGCCGATCCTTCGCGTGGGCAGGGCCGAGCGAACCTGTCCGGACGGTCGCGCGGCGTCCGTGCGGAGGGAATGCGGCAGCCCCCACCGGCCTTGTCGGACGGGCGGGCGCAAGCGACAGAGACCCGGCCGGGATTCGGCGCGGTCCGGCCCGGGCGGCCCCCGGCCCCGGGCCGGGGAGATTGACCGACACCGCAGCACCGATTGATCGACATCAACGCGGGCGCGGCGCGCGGCGGTCAGGATCCGCTCTCGGGGTCCCCGGCTCGGGCGAGGCCGTGGCGGCGCCCCCGCCCGGCCCGCCCCTCGGGCCGAGCGGCCCGGCCGCCCCATCGAGGAGAACGCAATGCCCTACGCGTCCGTGCACGCGACGAGTGCCCGCCCGGCAAGCCCGCCGCGTGCCGGGAGCGGCCCGGACTACCAGGCCATCTTCCGCTCCGCCGTGGACCGCCTGCACGACGAGCGCCGCTACCGCGTCTTCGCCGACATCGAGCGCGTCGCCGGCCGCTTCCCGGTCGCCCGCCGGCGCCTGCCCGACGGCAGCTGCCGCGACATCACCGTCTGGTGCTCCAACGACTACCTCGGCATGGGCCAGCACCCCGACGTCGTCCAGGCCCTCACCCGGACCGCCGCCCGCTGCGGCGTCGGCGCCGGCGGCACCCGCAACATCGCCGGCACCTCCTCCCCGCTGGTCGACCTCGAGCGCGAACTCGCCGACCTCCACGGCAAGGAGGCCGCCCTGGTCTTCACCTCCGGCTACGTCTCCAACCAGACCGGCATCGCCACCCTGGCCCGGCTGATCCCCGACTGCCTGATCCTGTCCGACGCCTACAACCACAATTCGATGATCGAGGGCGTGCGCCAGTCCGGCTGCGACAAGCGCGTGTTCCGCCACAACGACCTCGCCCATCTCGAGGCGCTGCTGGCCGAGGCCGGCGCCCGGCCCAAGCTGATCGCCTTCGAGAGCGTCTACTCCATGGACGGCGACGTCGCCCCGATCGCGGCGATCTGCGACCTCGCCGCGCGCTACGGGGCGATGACCTACATCGACGAGGTGCACGCGGTCGGGCTCTACGGGCCGCGCGGGGCGGGGATCGCCGAGCGCGACGGGGTGATGCACCGGCTCGACGTGATCGAGGGCACCCTGGCCAAGGGCTTCGGGGTGGTGGGCGGCTACATCGCCGGGAGCGCGGTGCTGTGCGACGCGGTGCGCAGCCACGCGCCGGGCTTCATCTTCACCACGGCGCTGCCGCCGGCGATCGCGGCGGCGGCGACGGCCTCGATCCGTCACCTGAAGCGCTCGGGGGCGGAGCGGGCGGCGCATCAGCGCCAGGCGGCGCGCACGAAGGCGGCGCTGGCGGGGGCGGGTCTTCCGGTTCTGGCGACGCCGACGCACATCGTGCCGGTGATGGTGGGGGATGCGGAGCGCTGCAGGGCGGCGGCGGACCGGCTGCTGGAGCGGCACGGGATCTACATCCAGCCGATCAACTACCCGACGGTGCCGCGGGGGACGGAGCGCCTGCGGATCACGCCGTCGCCGTTCCACGACGAGGCTGACATCGCGCGGCTGACGGCGGCGCTGGTGGAGGTCTGGGACGCGCTCGGCCTGCCCCGGGCCGGCACGGCCTTCGCCGAGGCGGCCGAGTAGCGGAGCCGCCGATGCGCGCCGCGCGACCGGAATCCGCCGCGGCCCCCGGCGGAGGAGCTGTGCCGTGATGGAATTCGCCGCCGCCCTCGCGACCTTCCTGGTGGCCCACTCGGTCCCGGCCGTCCCGCGCCTGCGCGGCCGGCTCGTGGCGCGCCTCGGCCGCCGCGCGTACCTCGTCGCCTATTCGGCGCTGTCGCTCGCCCTGCTCGCGTGGCTGATCGTCGCCGCGCGGCGCGCCGGGACGGTGGCGCTGTGGGAGCCGGCGCGCTGGCAATGGGCCGTGCCGCTCGCCCTGATGCCCGTCGCGCTCTTCCTCATCGCGGCCGGGCTCTTCGCCGCCAACCCGCTCTCCGTCTCCCTGCGCGCCGGGGCGGAGCCGGGCCCGGTGACGGCGGTGACCCGCCACCCGCTGATGTGGGGCTTCCTGATCTGGGCCCTGGCCCACATCCCGCCCAACGGCGACCTCGTCTCGGTGGTCCTGTTCGGCGGGATGGCGGCGTTCTCGCTCGCGGGCTTCGCCCTCCTCGACGCGAAGGCGCGGCGCCGGCTCGGGGCGGAGCGGTGGCGGGCGCTGAGCCGGGGCACCTCGGTCGTCCCCTTCGCGGCCATCCTGGCCGGCCGCGCGCGCCTCGGACCGGTCCGCCCGCTGCTGCCCGCGGCCGCCGCGGCCCTCGCGGCCTATGCGTGGTTCCTGGCGCAGGGGCACGCCCTGCTGATCGGGCCCGACCCGCTGGCCTCCTTCCGGGCCCTCGGCTGACCGGGCGCGACGCCCCCCGCGGACGCGGCGTCGAGCCCCCGCGTCCCGGCCATGGATCCTGCGCGACGAGGAGACCGCACGATGATCGAACCAGCCCGCGCCGAACCCGCCCCGTACCGGGGCCCCGCGGACGAGCGCGCCGGCCGCGTCGCGCCGGCGGGCGCCCGGCCCGCCCGCCCGGCGGCGCGCGCCGAGGCCGCGCGGCCCCGCGCGGGCGCGGACGGCGCAGCCGCGCCGGCGGCGCTGCTGCCGCTGGAGGAAGCCTGCGCGCGGGCCGCCGCCGCCTGCCGCCCGGTGACCGAGGCCGAGACCGTGGCGCTGGCGCTGGCCTCGGGCCGGGTCCTGGCCGAGCCCGTCCGGGCCGCCCGCGCCTGCCCGCCCTCCGACCGCTCGGCCATGGACGGCTACGCGGTGGCGGCCGGCCAGGGCCTCGCGGCCGGCACGGTCCTGCGGGTGCGCGGACGCATCGCCGCGGGCGAGGCCGGCGAGGCGCTCGCGCCCGGGATCGCCGCGCGCATCTTCACGGGCGCCCCCCTCCCGCCCGGAGCCGACGCCGTCGTGATGCAGGAGCATGCGACGGTCTCGGGGGACGCCCTCCGGCTCGGCGGGACCGTGGCGCCCGGCGATCACGTGCGCCGCCGGGGCGAGGACGTGATGCCCGGCGACGGGCTCGCGGCGGCGGGAACCCGGCTCGACCCGCGCCGCATCGCGCTCCTGGCGGCGCAGGGCATCGGGACGGTGCGCGTGCGGCGCCGGCTCCGCGTCGCGGTGCTCTCGACCGGCAACGAGCTGCGCGGGCCCGGCGAGGACGGGCGCGAGGACAGCGGCACCTTCGACACGAACCGGCCGATGCTGATCGCGCTCCTCGGCGGCATGGGCCTGGAGGTCGTGGACGGGGGCCGGGTGCGGGACGAGCCCGCCGCGCTGGCGCGGGCGCTGCGCGACCTGGCGGCGCGGGCCGACCTCGTCGTGACGACGGGCGGGGCCTCCGTCGGCGAGGAGGACCACGCGGCGGGGTCGCTCCGGCTGGCCGGCGGGACGGGGGAGACGCTGGCGCTCGACCTGAAACCGGGCAAGCCCGCCGTGGTCGGCCGGATCGGCGCGGCGGCCTGTCTCGGCCTGCCCGGCAACCCGGTCTCGGCCCTGGTGTCCTTCTCGCTCCTCGGACGCGCGATGCTGGCGCGGCTCGAGGGCCGCGACTTCGCGAGGCCGCAGGGCCTCCCGCTGCCGCTCGCGCACGCGTTCCGGCGCAAGCCGGGCCGCACCGAGTTCATGCCGGCGCGCCTCGTGCCCGGCCCGCAGGGTCCGGCGCTCGCCCTGCTCGGGAGTACCTCGGCCCGCCTCGCGCCGCTCGTGGAGGCCGACGGCTTCGTCGAGGTGCCGGCCAGCCTCGCTTCGGGCGCCCCGGGCGAGCCCGTCGCCTTCCACCCCTTCGGCGGCCTCCTCGGCGCCTGAGCGTCGGCCGCGGCGGGCCGGGCGGCGGCGCCCGGCTCCGGGCGGGCGCACTCCCCTCCCCCGCCGGCGGCGCGCCTGCGACCGCCCGGGCGCCGTCGTCCCCGCCGCGCCGGGCCGTCACGCGGCCGGGCCGCGGGCGGCCGGATCGGCGAGGGTCCGGACGACCTCGACGCCCTCGAATTCGGGATGGAAGAGGGTCAGCGGCTGCGCCCCGGCCTCCCGGGCATGGGCGAGGCGGAACGGCTCGGAGCGCGTCCAATCCTCGAACGCGGCGCGCGACGCCGAGGCGGTGTGGGACGCGGAGAGGATGTGGTCCTCGCGCACGGGGCCGCGCAGCATGTGGAGGGCGACGAAGCCCGGACGCTCGCGGAGCCTGCTCTCCCGCGTCGGCCACACCTGCTCGAAGGCCTCCGCCCGATCCTTCGGCACCTGGAACCGGTTCATGGCGATGATTGTCGAGGAGCTCCGTCCGATCCGCGGCGCCGCATCGGCCGCACGCGCGGCCTAGCTCAACTTGCCCGGCGAGGAAAGATCTCGCCGGAACAGGCAAGATCGCCATCCTATTTTTGAAGTAGATCCATTCTCAACTGCGAATCTTCTCGACGATGTCTCGCTGCCGGAACGCGGCAAGGGCCCGGCGGGACGAGGAGGACGGGTCGGGCACCGACGGCACCCCAGGGGATGAGCCGGCCACGCGGATGCGGACGCGGCGGCATCACGCCTTGCACTAGCGCAACGGCGCGACGATGCCGATTTTTATCCTGGAAAGATTCCAGTCTTGCTCAGAAGATGTTTCGAATTGCATCAAGTCGATGCACGCGGACACCGATTGACTTTAGGGCACAGGAGTCCGCATGTCGGCGCCGGCCTGCCGGCGCGCCTTCCCGCAGCGGGCCGGCCCCATGCCTCTGCGTCATGCTTCGCGGAACCCGAGATGATCGTCCGCTGCCTTCCGTCCCGCCGTTCCGGTCTCGCGGCCGGCCTCTCCCTCCTCGCCGTCGCGTCCGCTCAGGCGCGGGATGCGGCGGCGCCCGCCCCGGCGGCCCGGACCGATGCCCCGATCGCCCTCGACACGATCTCGGTGACCTCCACGAGGACCGAGGCGCCGGCCATCGCCGCCCTGTCGGGGACGAGCGTGGTCACCCGCGCGCAGATCGACCGGATCCAGCCGAGCCGCCTGTCCGACCTGCTGCGCGACGTGCCCGGCGTGACGACGCAGGAGAACCAGAACGATCCGGCCCAGGCGGTCAACATCCGCGGGCTGCAGGATTTCGGGCGGGTCAACGTGCTGGTGGACGGCGCCCGCCAGGATTTCCAGACCTCCGGGCACAGCGCCAACGGCGTGTTCTACCTCGATCCGGAACTCGTCGGCGGGGTCGACGTCACGCGCGGGCCCGCCTCCACCCTCTACGGCTCCGGCGCGATCGGCGGCGTGGTCGCGTTCCGCACGCGCGCGATCGACGACATCCTGACGCCTGACGAGACGATGGGCGCGGTGCAGAGATGGGGGTTCGGCGGCAACGGGCAGCGATTCGTGAGCACGACGGCGCTCGGCGCCCGCATCGGCCCGGCCGCGGACCTGTTCGGCCAGTTCGTCTCGCGCCACGCCGATCCCTACCGCGACGGTTCCGGCACCCTGGTGCGCGACACCGGCAGCGCGCTGACCGCGGGCCTCCTCAAGGCCAATCTGCGGCCCGCCGAGGGCCACGAGATCAGCGGCACCGCCCTGATCCAGGATTTCGACTTCGCCAATGCCGGCACCGGCCAGGCGGGGGCCCGCTTCGCCAACAGGGTGCAGGCCGACACCTACACCCTCGGCTACCGGTTCGCCCGACCTGACGTGCCGCTGATCGACCTCGACGCCAAGGTCTACCGGACCTCGACGCACGACCTCCTGACCTTCCTCTCCGACGCGCCGAGCGGCCTCTACGGCGGTCTCGGCGCGCGTCCGGGCAATCGCATCGACTACGACATCGCGACCTCGGGCCTCGACATCCACAACTCGGCCCGATTCGACACCTGGGCGCTGAGCCACCGGCTGACGCTCGGAGGGGATTCCGTGCTCGACCGCGTCGAGACGGACGACCGGGCGGGCAGCTTCGGGGCCGCCTTCACCCCGTCCGGCACCCGCAGGCTCGCGGGAGCGTTCGTCCAGGATGAGGTGGGCTATTCCTCGTGGCTGCGCGTGGTCGGGGCGCTCCGCTACGACCGCTACGCATTGTCCGGCGGCGCCGTGCACGCCCGCGGTGAGCGCCTCTCTCCGAGGATCACCGTCGGCGTCACGCCCCTCACCGGAATCACGGTCTTCGGGACCTACGCGGAGGGCTATCGCGCCCCCTCGATCACCGAGGCCCTGGTGCAGGGCATCCACCCCTTCCCGGCCTTCACCCTCCTGCCCAATCCGGCGCTCCGGCCGGAGGTGGCGCGCACCATCGAGGGCGGCGTCAACCTCGCCTCCGGCGATCTGCTTCGGCCCGGCGACACGTTCAGGGCCAAGCTCAGCGTGTTCTCGACCGGCATCGCCGATTTCATCGCCGTCGGGCCGGTTGGCCCGACCTATCTCGTGCCGGCGCTTCCCGGCCTGCCGGCCTCGGCCTGCGCGCGCGGCGCGGGGCGGTTTCCGTGCGTGATCCCGGTTCGGTCGCTGCAGTACCGCAACGTCGCCCGCGCGGACCTCTCCGGCGTCGAGCTGGAGGGCGCCTACGATTGGGGCGGGGGCTTCGTCTCGCTCGCGGCGACCCACACCGACGGGCGCGACGCGGCGACCCGCGAGACGCTCCTGACGGTGCCGCCGGACCGGATCAGCGCGACCCTGGGACTGCGCTTCCTCGGCGAGCGCCTCACGCTCGGGGGCCGCCTCACCGTCGTGGAGGCGCGCCGGGCCGTGCCGGCCGGCGCGACCATCCTGGCGACGAAGGGCTGCGGCGTCGTCGACCTCTTCGCCTGCTACCGCTTCGACGATCGCGTCCGGGCCGACGTCATCGTCCAGAACGCGCTCGACAGGCGCTACACGCAATACCTCAACCTGCTGCAGAGCCCGGGCCTGACCGCCAAAGCCGCGCTCACCATCGCGTTCGCCACGTGCTGATGCCGACGGTCACGTCTCATCCGCCATCCGGTTGATGGCTTCGCCATCTCCCATTTCGGCCATGCGGATGTCGGCGTCGCTCAGGCGCCGCGCAGGCGCGTGAGCCGGGATCCGCTGCGATCAAGCGGAGCCCGGACCATGCCCGTTCGCATCGATCGCGAATCTCATCAATCGGCAGTTGCAACACGGGCCGCGCCCGCCGGGCGCCCGGTCCCGCGCGGGCACGGCGCGCGGGAACAGCCACGCTGCCCATGCATGGCTGACCTACACCAACGTCTGATTGATTTTGTGCGCCGCAACGTGGCATACCAAGACTCGCACGGCCGCGATGGCGTCGCGGCCGTGCTGCCCTCCTTGGGCGTTTCCTCCCTAGACTTCGGGCCGCTCGCGAGGGCGGCCTTTCTTTTGTCCAGGTGAGCGGAGCCTAGCGGCCTTTCCCCCCGCCTCCAAGCCGGCTTGGTAGAAAATTGTGCAGGTAGCCTCGTTCGGGAGCATTTTGCCCCCGAGCTACCGCTTCGGCCGGTGCGATGGCCGGGTCCGGGCGTCCGGGAGATCCCGACCGCGCGCCCCTCCGGCGGGACGGCGAATCGCTATCATCGGCACGGCATCGCGCGCCACGGACCGGACCAGCTCATGATCGACCCTGTGATCGCCCTCGGCGTCGTCGCGGCGACCGCCGTCACGGACGCGGCCTACGTGTTCTTCAACGCGGCCGTGGTGGCGAGGCGGCGCGTCCAGGCGGCCAATTGGAGTGCGGCCTGGTACCTGCTCTCGGCCTTCGCGGTCATCAGCTACACGGAGAACCCGGTCTACGTGGCGTTCGCGGCCCTCGGCTCCTGGCTCGGGGCCTACGCCTCGGTCACCTGGCTGGTGCGGCCGGAGCGGCCGGAGCGGCACCCGCCCGCCTGAGCGGCGGGCCGGGCGCGCCGCGGCCCGCCGCTCAGAGCGCCTCCACGAAGGCCCGGACCAGGCTGCCGTCGGGCTCGCGCAGGCTGAGCGCGATGTCGAAATGGTGGTAGCCCGGCATCGCGACCTCGCGCAGGCGGTGGCCCGCCGCGCGCCACGCCCCGGCATAGGCGGCGGTCTGCTCCTTGAAGGCGTCGCTCTCCAGGCCGCCCACGGCGGGCAGGAGCAGCGCCCGGGTGCGGCGCGGGATCAGGTGCAGGGGGCTGTTGCGCCGGGCGGAGGCGGCGTCGAGCCCCATCCAGGCATTGATGTGGGTGTGGCGCAGCGGCTCCAGGTCCATCAGGCCGGAGAGCAGCAGGGCCGAGGCGACGACGTCCGGCGGCAGCCCGAACCGGTCCTGCCAGCCCTCCGCCAGCAGCATGCCGCCGAGATGCCCCCCGGCCGAGGAGCCCCCGACATGGATGCGCCGGCCGTCGAGGCCGAACCGGGCGGCCTGGCCGTGCAGCCACGCGACGGCGGCGCGGGTCTGGCGCACGATCTCGTCGAGGCTGACCGCGGGTGCCAGCGCGTAGTTCAGCACCGCCACCGAGACGCCGCGCGGGACGAGGCCCGAGGCCGCGAAGGCGTTGTCGTCCTTCGACAGGGCGCGCCAGTAGCCGCCGTGGATCCACAGGAAGACCGGCGTGCCGGGCCCGGCCGGGTAGAGGTCGAGCCGCTCCCCGGAGACCGGGTCGTAGGTCAGGTCGGGGATCCGCTCCAGGGTGGAGACCGCCTCCTCGCTGGCCGCGACGTAGCGGGCGTACTCGGCCTCGAAGCTCGGGACGCTGGCGCGGGCATTGTACTCCCGGTCGAGCCGCGCGCGCGTCGCCTCGGTGATCGCAAGGGTCATGTCCGGTCCTTCCCGCGGCCGCGCCGGCAGGTCCGGGCGCGTCGCCGACGCGGCCCCGACCTGAACCCGTTCGCCGCCCGGGACAAGCCCGCGGGGCCCGCCCTCAGGCGCTGCGGCGCCGGGCGAGGGCGTAGCCGCTCTCGGGCCGCGGCAGCCCGTAATGGTCGCGCAGGGTCGCCCCCGCGTACTCCTCGCGGAAGAGGCCGCGCCGGCGCAGGATCGGCACCACCTCGGCGGCGAAGACCTCGAAGCCGCCGGTGAGCCAGGGCGGCATGATGTTGAACCCGTCCGCCGCGCCGGATTCGGACCAGGTCTGGATCGCGTCCGCGACGCGCTCGGACGTGCCGGCGCGCACCCAGTGCCCGCGCGCCCCGGCGAGGCGCCGGATCAGCATGGCGGGGGCCTCGCGGCAGGGTCAAGGGAAGCGTTTTTTAAAACGCACGCGTGCCAGGAAGGAAAACCACCACGCATCGATCATCCGGGCGATGAGATGATGACGTCGTCGGCATGCGGCCGGAAAATTCTCTCCAAATTGCCGGAGAGAGAGCATTCATCTCACCGATCGTGTTCTTTAAAAAGAACGTTCTCGTTGACCTTGAGGGACCGGGGAGCCAGAGTCCGCGTCACCGAGCGGCCGCCGGGCGCTCTCCGGAGACGTGACGATGATCAGACGCACCCTGCTCTCGCGGCGGCGGGCGGCCGCCCTGCTCGGCGGCGCCCTCCTGGCCGGTGCGGCCGCGCCCGGCCCCGCCGCCGCGGCCGAGGGCCGGCTGCGCATCGCCAAGCAGTTCGGCGTCGTCTACCTGCTCCTCGACGTGGCCCTGGAGCAGCGGCTGATCGAGAAGCACGGCCGGGCCGCCGGGCTCGACATCGCGGTCGAGCCGGTGCAGCTCTCGGGCGGCGCGGCGGTCAACGACGCGCTGCTGTCCGGCAGCATCGACATCGCCGGGGCCGGGGTCGGCCCGCTCTTCACCCTGTGGGACCGCACCCGGGGCCGGCAGAACGTCAAGGGCGTCGCCTCGCTCGGCAACTTCCCCTACCTGCTCGTCAGCAACCGGCCGCAGGTGCGGTCGATCGCCGACCTGACCGAGGCGGACCGGATCGCGCTGCCCGCGGTCGGCGTGTCGGTGCAGGCGCGGATCCTGCAATGGGCCGCCGCCAAGCAATGGGGCGAGGCGGATTTCGCCCGGCTCGACCGGATCAGCGTCGCGGTCCCGCATCCCGAGGCGGCGGCGGCGATCATCAAGGGCGGCACCGAGATCAGCGCCCATTTCGGCAACCCGCCCTTCCAGGAGCAGGAACTGGCCGAGGCCCCGGACGCCCGGGTGATCCTCAATTCCTACGAGGTCCAGGGCGGCCCCGCCTCCTCGACGGTGCTGTACGCGACGGAGACGTTCTACCGCGACAGCCCCAGGACCTACCGGGCCTTCCTCGACGCCCTCGACGAGGCGGCGACCTTCGTGGCCGCCAACCCGGACCAGGCCGCCGAGATCTACCTGAAGGCCAACGGCAGCCGGATCAGCCGCGATCTCCTGCTCAAGGTGATCAGGAACCCGGACGTGACCTTCAAGATCGCGCCGCAGAACACGCTCGGCCTCGGCCGGTTCATGCACCGCGTGGGCGCGATCCGCAACGAGCCGAAGGCGCTCGCGGATTACTTCTTCGCCGATCCGCGCGTGGCCGCGGGCAGCTGAGCGGGGGACGCGCATGACGCTCGTGGCCGACCGCACCGCCCCGCCGGAAGCCGCGCTCCCGGAGCCCCAAAGCGGCGAGGCGCCCGCCGCCCTGCCGGCGCCGCTCCTGCGGATCGCGGGCGTCTCCCTGGAATACCGCACGCCCGAGCGGGTGGTCCGGGCGACGCACCGCATCGACCTCGACATCCACCGGGCCGACCGCTTCGTGCTCCTCGGCCCCTCGGGCTGCGGCAAGTCCACCCTGCTCAAGGCCGTGGCGGGCTTCCAGACGCCGGTCGAGGGCGAGATCGTCCTCGACGGGCGGCCGGTGCGCGGCCCGGGGCCGGACCGGATCGTGGTGTTCCAGGAGTTCGACCAGCTGCCGCCCTGGAAAACGGTGCTGCAGAACGTCGCCTTCCCGCTGCGGGCCTCCCGCACCCTCGGCCGGCGCGAGGCGGAGGCGCGGGCGCGCCACGTCATCGACAAGGTCGGCCTGTCGCGCTTCGCCGGCAGCTACCCCCACCAGCTCTCGGGCGGGATGAAGCAGCGCGTCGCCATCGCCCGGGCGCTCGCCATGGAGCCGAAGGTGCTGCTGATGGACGAGCCCTTCGCGGCCCTCGACGCGCTGACCCGCCGCCGCATGCAGGAGGAGCTGCTGGCGCTCTGGGACGAGGTCCGCTTCACCCTCCTGTTCGTCACCCACTCGATCGAGGAGGCGCTGGTGGTCGGCAACCGCGTGGCCGTGCTGTCGCCGCATCCGGGCCGGGTGCGGGGCGAGTTCAACAGCCACGCCTTCGACCTCGCGAGCGTCGGCAGCGCCGCCTTCCAGGCCCGCCGTGCAGCGCCTGCACCAGCGGCTGTTCGACTCATCGCCCGCCGCAGGAGCACCCGCCCCCCGATGAACGCGCCGCTCCTCCCCCCGATCCGCCCGGAATACGAGCGGGCGCTGCCGCCCTTCGTCGAGGCGCCGGTGTCGCGGGACCTGCCGCTCGCCGCCCGGATCGGGCAGACCGGCGCCCTGCGCCGGGGCCTGATCCTGCTCGCCCTCGCCCTCGCCTGGGAGGGCCTCGCCCGCTGGCAGGACAACGACCTGCTGCTGCCGGGCTGCCTCGCCACCCTCTCGGCCCTCGCCGAGGGGCTGGCGAGCGGCGAACTCGTCGCGCGCGCGCGGATCTCGCTCGGCGTGCTCGCCCAGGGCTACGCGGCGGGGGTCGGGCTCGCCTTCCTGCTGACGACGCTCGCGGTCTCGACGCGGGCGGGCCGCGACCTGCTCACGACGCTCACCGCGATGTTCAACCCGCTGCCTGCCATCGCGCTGCTGCCGCTGGCCCTGCTCTGGTTCGGCCTGGGCAACGGCAGCCTGATCTTCGTCCTGATCCACGCGGTGCTGTGGCCGCTCGCGCTCAACACCTTCGCGGGCTTCCAGGGCGTGCCCGAGACCCTGCGGCTCGCGGGCCGCAATTACGGGCTCACCGGCCTCGCCTACGTCTGGCAGATCCTGATCCCCGCCGCCCTGCCGGCGATCCTGTCCGGGTTGAAGATCGGCTGGGCCTTCGCGTGGCGCACCCTGATCGCGGCGGAACTCGTCTTCGGCGCGGCGTCCGGGCGGGGCGGCCTCGGCTGGTACATCTTCCAGAACCGCAACGAGCTGTATACGGATCGGGTCTTCGCGGGCCTGCTCCTGGTCATCGCGATCGGCCTCGCGGTCGAGACGATCGTGTTCGCGACGGTCGAGCGCGCGACCACGCGGCGCTGGGGTATGGTCCGGTAGGGACTGGGTGACCGGAGCACCGCACCGAAGGGAACGTCCGATGGGACAGGGCACGTTGCGCCTCGGCGCCTTCTTCTACGCCACCGGCCACCACGTGGCGGGCTGGCGCCACCCGTCGAGCGAGGCCGACGGAGGCCTCGTGCTCGAGCGCTACGTCGGCTGGGCGAAGGCCGCCGAGGCGGCCCTGTTCGACCTCCTCTTCTTGGAGGACGGGACCGGCATCCGGGACGCCAACCTGCGGTCGAGCGAGCGCACGGCGCGCTCGACGCATTTCGAGCCGCTGACCCTGCTCTCGGCGCTCGCCGCCGTCACCAGCCGGATCGGCCTCGTCGGCACGACCTCCACGACCTTCAACGAGCCCTACAACGTCGCCCGCCGCTTCGCCTCCCTCGACCACCTGAGCGGCGGGCGCGCCGGCTGGAACCTCGTCACCTCCGCCACCGACCTGGAGGCGGCCAATTTCGGCAACGACAAGATCGCCCGCCACGCGGACCGCTACGAGCGGGCGGAGGAATTCGTCGACGTCGTGCTCGGCCTGTGGAACACCTGGGACGACGACGCCGTCCTGATCGACCGGGCGAGCGGCCAGTTCTCGAAGCCGGACGGGTTCCGCCCCCTCAACCACAGGGGCAAGCACTTCGAGGTGCGCGGGCCCCTCAACATCTCGCGCACGCCCCAGGGGCAGCCGGTGATCGTGCAGGCCGGCTCGTCGGGACCGGGCAAGGACCTCGCGGCGCGCACCGCCGAGGTGGTCTTCACCGCCAACCAGACCCTCGCGGAGGCGGTCGCGTTCTACGGCGACCTCAAGGGGCGCATGGGCCGCTTCGGCCGGGCCCCGGACGACCTCAAGATCATGCCGGGCCTGTTCCCGGTGGTCGGGCGCAGCGAGGCCGAGGCGCGGGCGAAGTTCGAGGAGCTGCAGGCGCTGATCGACCCGGCGGTCGGCCTCGCGCTGCTGGAGCGGATGGTGGGCGGCTACGACCTGTCCGGCCACGATCCCGACGGGCCGGTGCCGGAACTGCCCGAGGCCAACGGCGGCAAGTCGCGCCAGCAGCTGATGTTCGATCTCGCCCGGCGCGAGGGGCTGACGCTGCGCCAGCTGTATCTGCGCATCGCGGGCGCGCGCGGCCACTCGCAGATCGTCGGGACCCCGGCCCAGATCGTCGACGAGATGGAGGAGCGGTTCCGGGCCGGCGGCGCGGACGGCTTCAACATCATGCCGGCGACCCTGCCGGGCGGGCTCACCGACTTCATCGACCTCGTCCTGCCGGAGCTGCGCCGGCGCGGGCTGGTCCGGGAGGCCTACGAGGGGCGGACGCTGCGCGCCCATCTCGGCTCGCGCCCGCCCTCCGGGTTCGGGCCGCGGGCCGCCCCCGGGGCGTGACCGCCCGGGACGTTCCATTGAAAGACCGGAACGTTCGGTATAGAGAACACGCCGGCAATGGGGCGCGCAGCAGGAGGATCGCGGTGGCGGCACAGCGCAGGGCGGCAGAGACGATCGCGGCGGCGAACGGGATCGGAGCCGACGCGGCTTTCGGCGCCGTCGCCCCGCCCCTCTACCTCTCGACCACCTACACCTTCGCGGAGTTCGAGACGCCGCGCGGCTACGATTACGCGCGCCTCGGCAATCCGACCCGCGACCAGCTCGCCGACACCATCGCCAAGCTCGAGGGCGGCGCCCGCGCCGTCGTGACGGCGAGCGGCATGGCGGCCCTCGACCTCGCGCTGTCGCCGCTGTCGCCCGGGGACCTCCTGGTCGCCCCGCACGATTGCTACGGCGGCACCCACCGGCTGCTCTCCCTGCGCGCCGCCAAGGGGCATTACCGCGTCGCCTTCGTGGACCAGACCGACGCGGCGGCCCTGTCCGCCGCCCTGGCGGAGCGGCCCCGCATCCTGCTCACCGAGACCCCCAGCAACCCGCTGATGCGGATCGTGGATCTCGGCCGCACGGCCGCCCTCGCGCGGGAGGCGGGCGCCCTCTTCGTGGTCGACAACACCTTCCTGTCCCCCGCCCTGCAGCAGCCGATCGCGCACGGGGCCGACCTCGTGGTCCATTCCACCACGAAGTTCATCAACGGCCACTCGGACGTGATCGGCGGCGCCGTCGTGGCGGCGCAGGCCGCCCTCGGCGAGGAGCTCGCCAACTGGGCCAACACGATCGGCGTGACCGGCTCGCCCTTCGACGCCTACCTGACCCTGCGCGGCCTGCGCACGCTGTTCGCGCGGCTGGAGCGCCAGCAGCAGAGCGCGGCCGTCGTCGCGTCCTTCCTGGCGGCGCATCCGGCGGTGGCCCGGGTCCATTATCCGGGCCTGCCCGACCACCCGGGCCACGCGGTCGCGCGCGCGCAGCAGCGCGGGTTCGGCGCCATGCTGAGCTTCGAGCTCGCCGGCGGGCGCGAGGCCGTCCGCACCCTCGTCGGGGCCCTGCGGGTGTTCACGCTGGCGGAATCGCTCGGCGGGATCGAGAGCCTGATCGCCCATCCGGTGAGCATGACGCACGCCGCCATGGCTCCCGAGGCGCGCCGGGCGGCGGGCGTCGGCGACGGGCTGCTGCGGCTCTCGGTCGGGCTCGAGGCCGAAAGCGACCTCCTCGCCGACCTCGCCGTGGCCCTCGATGCCGCCGCCCGCGGCTGACCGGGCGCCTCGCGCCCGGCTCGCCATCCCGCCCGAGGCGTGGCATACCATGCGCCAACTCGAGGTGGCGATGATCTACACCCTTCACTGGACCGCGCCGTCCGGCGCGACGACCGAACGGCACGACCTGGGCACCCGGGCGGCCGAGAGGGCCATGACGTTCGTGAGCATGGGGGCGTCGAACGTGCACGTGGTCACCGGGGACGGGCGCGTCTTCCGGGCGCCGTCCGAGATGTCCGACCTGGTGGAGTACGCGCGGGCGCACGATTCCGGGCGCGGCTGAGGGCCGGACGCGCGAACGCCCGGCCGGGCGCGTCGTCGCGGTCGGACCCGGGCGACCTGCCGCGCCCGGGCCGCCCGGGGCCTCCTTGATCGAGGCTTACTTGCCGCCGCCGCCCGCGCCACCGCCGCCGCCGCCGCTCCCCTGGGGGATCGGGCGCGACGGGTGACCCGCATTGCTGCCGGCCGCCGCGTCGGTGCTGATCTGCGAGGCTCCGGTCCCGCCCGGAGCGGCGAACACGTCGGGTTCGTTGCCGGTCGTCCCGGGGGCCCGGCCGACCGTTCCGGTGGTGGCCGGACCGGGCGCGGCCGGCGCGACGGTGGCGTTCGGGGCCTGGGCGGAGGCGCTGCCGGCCGCCGACAGGGCCAGCGCGGCGAGGAGAGCCGTGGAGAGCAAACGCATCGTTCGTCCTTCTTGGGTGTCCGATCGAGATTGCTCTCCCAACGCGGCAGGCCGCGGGCCGGTTCATCGCCGCGGGGCCCGGTGCGGCCGAGCTGGGCGGCCGGGGCCGGCGCCCGGCCTCAGGCCGGCGCCCGCTCCCGGCCGGCGAGGTCGCGGCGGATGCGCTGCGCCGTCTCCTGCAGGGCGCTCGCGGCGCGGTCGCGCGGACGCGGCGCCGCGACGACGTGGGTGGCCGCGATCCGTCCGGGCGCCCCGGCCAGGACCACGACCCGGTCGGCGAGGTAGACCGCCTCCTCGATGTCGTGGGTCACGAACAGCACGGTCTGGCCCGAGCCGCCGCAGAGCCGGGCGAGTTCGTCCTGCAGGGCCTCGCGGGTGAGCGCGTCGAGGGCCGAGAACGGCTCGTCCATCAAGAGCACGTGCGGCTCGACCGCCAGCGCCCGGGCGAGGGCCACCCGCTGGCGCTGCCCGCCGGAGAGTTGGAACGGCCAGCGCCGGGCGAGGTCGGACAGGCCGACCCGGGCGAGGGCCCGCGCCGCCCGCCGCCGCCGCTCGGCGCGGGGGATCCGCAGCTTCTCCAGCCCGAACCCGACATTGTCGAGGATCCGCCGCCAGGGCAGCAGGCGGGCATCCTGGAACACCAGGGCGACCGCCCGGCGGCCCGGGGCGGGCGGGCTCACCGTCACGATGCCGGCGCTCGGGCGCACGAGGTCGGCGACGACGCGCAGCAGCGTCGACTTGCCGACCCCGGAGGCCCCGACGATGGCCAGGAACTCGCCGGGCGCGACGTCGAGGTCGAGCCCGGCCAGCACCTCGGTGCGGCTCGCCTCGCGCACGAAGCTCAGGGCGATGCCCCGCAGGCTGATCAGGCCTGCCATCGCAGCACCCGGCGCTGGAGGGCCGTGAAGCCGGCGTCGAACACGCCGTAGAGGAGCGCCATGGTGAGCATGTAGACGACCACGATGTCGGTCGCGAGCAGCGTCGAGGCCTGCATCATGCGCTGGCCGAGCCCGGGCACGCCGAAGATCTCGGCCGCCACCACCGCCATCCAGGCCTGGCCGATCGCCGTGCGCACCCCGACGAGGACGCCCGGGGTCGCGGCCGGCCAGACCACCTTGAGGAGGCGCTCGGGGGCGGAGCGGAAGCCGAAGGCCTGCGCCACCTCCACGAGGTCGCGGTCGACGCCCCGGATCGCCCCGTGGCTCGCGAAGTAGACGATCCAGAACACCCCGACCGCGATGATGAACAGGGCGGCGGCCGGGCTGACCCAGAACCAGATGATCGCGAAGGGCACCCAGGCGAGGCCGGGCACCGGGCGCAGCACCCGCACCACCCAGGCGCTCAGCGCCTCCGCGGTCGGGAACAGCCCCGTCAGGGTGCCGGCCGCGATGCCGAGGCCGACCCCGATCGCGAGCCCGGCCACGTAGTGGCCGACGCTGTCGCCGATGGCCGCGAGCCAGAGGCCGGAGCGCCATTCGCGCAGGAAGGCTTCGGGGAGGGCCGAGGGCGGCGGCAGGAAGGCCGGGTTGACGAGGCCGGCCCGCGGCACCGCCTCCCAGAGGGCGAAGAAGGCGGCGAGGCCGGCGAGCGGCCGCAGCGCCGCGGCGCGGCGCGGCCTCACCGGGAGGCCGCGGCGCGCGCGTAGAGGCGCGGCTCGAACAGGCCGTTGAGGGGGACCTCGCGGTCGAGGGCGCCGAGCTTGACCTGGTAGCGCTGCATGGCGGCGGTGGCCTCCACGATCGCGCCCGGATCGGCGGTGAAGCGCGTCGCCGGCGAGGCGAGGGCCCGGCGGATCGTGGCGAGGTCGACGAGTCCCTTGCCGAGGGCGGCCTCGACCACCGGCGCGACGCGGCCGGGCTCGCGGCCGATCAGGTCGACGGCGCGGACGATCCCGGTCACCACCGCCTGCGCGGCCTCGGGCTCCCGGTCGAGGAGCGCCCGGGTCAGGGCCACCACGGTGCCGGGCTGGCCGGGGAACATCGCGCCGCCCAGGGCGACGAGGCGGATGCCCGAATCGCGGCCGGTGACGATCGACACGGCCGGCTCGCGCAGGGTCCCGCCCTCGACGGCGCCGACCAGGATGGCCTGCTGGGTGGCGTCGATGCCCATCGACACGAGGGTGACGTCCTTGGGATCGGCCTTGGCCACCTCCCACAGCCAGTGCTGCAGGGTGGTGTTGGGCACCGAGCCGAGCGGCTGGGTGGCGAGCCGGGCCGGCGCGCCGGCGGCGGCGCGGTAGCGCCGGAACGCCTCCGCGGGCGCGAGGCCGGGCTCGAAGTGGCGGGCGAGCCGCGATCCCGCGACGAAGACGTTCTCCTCGACCGCGGTCGCGGTCACGACCTTGACGTCGATGCCGCGCGCGCGGGCCACCCCGAGGGGCGCCACGCCGGCCACGTAGACGTCGAGCGTGCCCGAGGCCAGGGCCTGGATCATGTTCGGCCCGGATTCGAAGGTGGTGATCGCGAGCGTGAGACCGGCCTCCTTGAGCCAGCCCTCCTTCTCGGCGACGAAGATCGGCGCGGCGGCGAGGATCGGGATGATGCCGACCCGCAGGGGCGCCGCCCGGCCCTGCGCCCGCGCGCGCCCCGCCGCGGCGAGCGCCGCGCCGCCGACGAGCGGGGCGGCGCCGAGGAAGGTGCGTCGGGTGAAGGTCATGGCGGGCCCGGGACAGCAAAGGACGCCGCCGGCTTAGAACATCCTTGCGCCGCGGCGCAACAACGCGCCGGAAAGAGGATGATCTTTCTCCAGCCAGGGGAATATCGGAGTTTTATCTTCCCTTAGCAATGGATCCCGGGGAATGTTCTGCGGCACCGTCCCGGCGGCGCCGGATCCCGCGCCGGCGCCCGCCCGCGCGGGTCCGGCGCGATCTCACGCCGGCCCGGCGGCGTCCTCCTCCGGCAGGGCGCCCTCGGCCTTCAGGACCTCGTGGGCGGCCTTGAAGGCGTCGAGCCCGGCCGGGATGCCGCAATAGACGGTGGCGTGGAGCAGGATCTCGCGGATCTCCTCCGCGCTGACGCCGTTCGTCAGGGCGCCCTTCACGTGCAGCCGCAGCTCCGCGGGCCGGCCGAGGGCGGTCAGCATGGCGAGGTTGAGCATGCTGCGGGTGCGCCGGTCGAGCCCCTCGCGCGTCCAGGCATAGCCCCAGCACCACTCGGTGGTGATGCGCTGGAAGGCCATCATGAAGGCGTCGGCCCGGGCGAGGCTGCCGTCGACGTACTCCGCCCCGAGCACGGCGCGCCGCACCTCCAGGCCCTTCTCGAAAATCTCACTCTCCGCCATCTGCACCTCGCGCGGCCGGTGGGGCGCCAGCCTCGGGTGCGGCGCCCGCCCCTGTCAACCGGGCGGGACCGCGCCGCCCCTCAGACGACGCCGTTGCGCAGCGCGGTCTCCCCGCGCCCGAGGCGGGCGAGGTTGTCGAGGAGGAGGTCGACCACCCTCGTCTCGTGGTGGCGGGTCTCCCCGGCGCTGTGGGGCGTGACGATCACCTGCGGCAGCGCCCAGAACGGCGAGTCGGGCGGCAGGGGCTCGTCGTGGAAGCAGTCGAGGCCCGCCCCCGCGAGCCGCCCCTCCCGCAGCGCCCGCAGCAGGGCGGCCTCGTCCACCACCCGCCCGCGCGCCACGTTGACGAGGAGCGCGCCCGGCTTCAGGGCGGCGAGGGCCGCCTTCCCGATCAGGCCCTCGGTCTCGCGGGTCAGCGGGCAGGTCAGCGCGACGATGTCGGCCCGCGGCAGCACCGCGAGGAGGTCGCCGGGCGGCACCACCGCGTCGGCCTCCGGGCAGGGGACGGCCTGCCGCCGCACGCCGACCACCCGGAAGCCGAAGGCGCGGGCGAGCCCGGCGAGCCGCCGCCCGATCCCGCCGAGCCCCACGATCACCAGGGTCCTGCCGGCGGATTCCTCCTCGCGCGCCGCCCGGTCGGCGATCATCGGGCGCCAGTGCCGGGCCGCCTGGTGGTCGCGGGCGCGGTGGAGCTGGCGCTGCAGGCTCAGGATCAGCGCCATGGCGTGCTCGGCCACCGCGCCGGCATTCGCCCCCTGCGCGCTCGCGAGCCGGATCCCCGCCGCGGCGAGGCGGTCGCGGTCGAACTGGTCGGTGCCGGCGCTGACCGACTGGATCAGGCGGAGGCGCGGCGCGGCCGCGATCATGTCGTCGTGCCAGAGGCCGGACACGACCAGCACGTCCGCCTCAGCGAGGCGCGCCCGCAGGGCGGCGCGGCTCTCCACCGCGAAGGCGCGGGCCGGGTGGCCGCGCGCGGCGAATTCCTCGTGCAGGCGGTAGGCCGGATGCGCGAAGCCGATGGTGAGCGCCTCGGGGGGCGGCAGCGGGGCCATGGGATTCCGGCTCCGGGGTCGATCAGCGCTCGGACCCCGAGACCCACTTGATCACGCGCGGGGGCTCGTAGGCGCGGATGCGGGCGAGCAGGTCCTCCGGGGCGTCGCCCGCGAGCAGCATCGCCCGGTGCGGCGCCCGCACGAAGCCCTGCCCGGTGACGTGGTCGAGGAAGGCGAGCAGCCCGTCGTAGAAGCCGCCGACATTGAGGAGCGCGACGGGCTTGGGATGGTAGCCGAGCTGCGCCCAGGTCCAGATCTCGAACAATTCCTCGAAGGTGCCGAGGCCGCCGGGCAGGGCCACGAACCCGTCCGCCAGATCGGCCATCATGGCCTTGCGCTCGTGCATCGAGCCGACGACGTGCAGGGTGGTGAGGCCCGGATGCCCGATCTCCTTCTCGACGAGGGCGCGCGGCATCACGCCGATCGCCTCGCCGCCCTCCTCCAGGATCGCGTCCGCCACCGCCCCCATCAGCCCGACCTTGCCGCCGCCGTAGACGAGGCCGACGCCGCTGCGGGCGAGGTGCCGCCCGAGCGCCGCGGCGCCCTCGCGATAGAGGGGGAGCGCGCCGTCGCTCGAACCGCAGAACACGCAGAGCCGCATGGGAATCCCTCGCCGAGGCCGCGAACGGCGCCGCGCGATGCCTGCCCAAGCCCGGCGCCGCCGTCAATCGGCGCGACGGAATGGTCTGCGGCGAGGTCCTTGCCATCCCGGTCCGGCTCGCCTTCTCTGGCGGCGGCGCCCGACGGCGCCGCCTCCCGTGACCCGCCAGCGGACGCCGCCATGCCGACCCAAGAAGAGCCGACCCCCGAAGACGCGCTCGCCGCCCTCGGCCTCTCCCTGCCGGAGGTGCCGGTGCCGGTGGCGAACTACGTGCCCTACCGCCTCGTCGGCGAGTGTCTGTACCTGTCCGGCCAGGGGCCGAAGCGGCCCGACGGCACCTACCGCACGGGCCGGCTCGGCCGCGACACCACCATCGAGGAGGGCTACGCCGATGCCCGCCTGGCCGGGCTGCAGCTGCTCGCCGTCGCCAAGGCGGCCCTCGGGGACCTGTCGCGGGTCACGGCCGTGGTGAAGCTCCTCGGCATGGTCAATGCCGAGCCCGACTTCGCCGACCACCCGAAGGTGATCAACGGCTGCTCGGACCTGTTCGTCGCGGTGCTCGGCGAGGCCGGCCGCCACGCCCGCTCGGCCGTGGGCATGGGCTCGCTGCCGAACGGCATGACGGTCGAGGTCGAGGCGATCCTGCAGGTCTCCCGCTGAGCCGGGCGGGCGCCGCGCAGCCTCCCTCATCCGACATGCGGATGTCGGCTTCGCTCAGGCGCCGCGCAGGCTCGTGACACGGGATCCGCTTCGATCAGGCGGATCCCGGATCAGGCGAGCTGGAAGCCGTGGGCCAGGGGATCGCGGTCGTCGACGAAGATCGTGTTGTGGCCGATGATGCGCGCCTAGCCGGCGACGCTCGGCAGGATGGCCGGGCGGCCGCCGACCTCCGCCGCCGCCTCGACGCGGCAGTCGAACATCGTGCCGATGATGCTCTCGTGCACGAAACTCTGGCCGACCGACAGGCGCCCCTTGGCGGCGAGTTGCGCCATGCGCGCCGAGGAGCCGGTGCCGCAGGGGGAGCGGTCGAGGGCCTTGTCGCCGTAGAACACGGCGTTGCGCGCGTCGGCGCGCGGGTTCCGGGGCGCGTCGCACCACATCACGTGGCTGGCGCCCCGGATGCGGCCGTCCTCGGGATGGACCGGAGCGAGCGCCGCCTGGGCGGCCTGCCGCACCAGCGGACTCAGCCGCACGAGGTCGCTCGGCGTCACCGCGTCGAGGCCCGGCCAGGTCGCCTGCGGCTCGACGATGACGTAGTAATTGCCGCCATACGCGAGATCGACCCGCAGGGGGCCGAGCCCCGGCACCGCGATCTCGGCATCGGCGGCGTGCAGGTAGCTCGCGACGTTGAACAGGCGCACCTCCTCCACGAAGGCGCCCTCCCGCCGGTACGTGATGGCGACGCGCCCGGCCGGGGCCTCGATGGCGAGGCGGCCCTCCTCCCGCGGCACCACCAGCCCCTCCTCCAGCGCCACCGTCACGGTGCCGATGGTGCCGTGGCCGCACATCGGCAGGCAGCCGCTCACCTCGATGAACAGCACGCCGAGGTCGCAATCCGGCCGGGTCGGCGGATACAGGATCGCGCCCGACATCACGTCGTGGCCGCGCGGCTCGAACATCAGGGCGCGGCGGACCCAATCGTGCTCGGCGAGGAAGATCTGGCGCTTCTCGGCCATCGGCACGTGCGGGAGGAGCGGTCCTCCCCCGGTGACGACCCGGACCGGGTTGCCGCAGGTATGGGCATCGACGCAGAAGAAGGTGTGGCGCGCCATCGGGGCCGTCCTCGTCCGGCTCAGGTCATCGGAAGCGCTCGACCGCGTAGGGCCGCAGATCGATCGGTGCCGGCCGCTCGCAGAGCAGGTCGGCGACGAGGCGCCCGGTGGTGGCCGCCTGCGTCAGGCCGAGATGGCCGTGCCCGAACGCGTACACGATTCGCCGGTCCCGCGCCGAGGGGCCGATCACCGGCAGCGAATCCGGGGTGGCCGGGCGGTGACCCGCCCACGCGGTACCGCCCCCCTCGGGCAGTCCCGGCAGGTAGAGGCGGGCGAGCGTCGCCAGCGCCCGCGCGCGCCGGAAATCGGGCGGGGCGCCGAGGCCGCCGAACTCGGCCGCGCCGCCGACGCGCAGGCCGCAGGCGAGCGGGGTCGCCACGAACTTGCGCTCGGCGAAGACGATCTCGCGGCCGAGCGCGAGGCCGGGATCCGGGAAGGTGGTGTTGTAGCCCCGCTCGCTCTCGAGGAGCACCGGGTCGCCCAGGCGGCGCGCCAGCAGCCCGGACCACGCGCCCGCCGCCACCACCACCCGGTCGGGCACGATGCGCCGCCCGTCCGTCAGGCCGACCCGGAGCGCCCGCGCGTCCTGCACGCCGAGTTCGGCCACCTCGCCGGCGATCATCGCCGCGCCCTCGCGCAGCAGGGCGGCGCGCAGGCCCTCGACGATCCCCCTCGGGTCGCCGACATGGGCGGATTGGGGCGCGAACACCGCCCGCACCACGCGCGGGCCGAGGGCGGGCTCCAGCGCCCGGGCCTCGTCGCCGCCCATCGCCTCGAAGGCGATGCCGTGGTGGCGGCGCAGGTCCCATTCGGGCCGGTCGCGCGCGAAGCCGGCCTCGCTCTCGTAGACCGTGAGGGAGCCGGTGCGGCGCAATTCGCCCGCGAGGCCGGACGCGGCGAGCATGGGCAGCAGGTCGTCGTAGGTGCGCGCGTTCAGGGCCGCGAGGGCCGCGGCGATCCGCGCGACCTCCCGCGGGCGCCCGGCCCGGACGAAGCGGATCAGCCAGGGGATCAGGCGCGGGGCGTGGGCGGGGCGCAGGGCCAGGGGGCCGAGCGGGTCGAGGAGCCAGCCGGGGACCCGCCAGGCGACGCCGGGCCCCGAGGCCGGGACGATCTCGGTCACCGCGATCACGCCCGCATTCCCGTGCGAGGCCCGGTCCCCCTCGGGGTCGCGGTCGATCAGCGTCACGGCGAACCCCTCCCGGCGGAGGTGGTGGGCCGCCGCGAGGCCGATGATCCCGGCCCCGATCACAACCACGTGCGTCACGTCCCGCACACCTTCCTGCCGGCGGCTCGGGCCGGGCCGGTCCTCCGGCGGGCCCTCGCCCGGCGGGCCGCCGGGAGACCGGCCCGCTCACGGCATCGTCGCCTCGCGGCCGGGCAACCTTGCACGGGCACGCGGGAGCGACAAGGCGCCCGGGGAGCCCGGCGCCGCGGGCCGGAGCGCCGCCCGCGCGGGGCCGATCCCGCCAACGGCGGCCAAGGGCCGCGCCGCCGTCGGTCCCGGCCCGGCCCGCACGGGCCGCGCAAGCCGACGCTCGCGCCCGGGCCGGCGACGGCGCCGCCGCGGGATGCTAACCCGGTCGGGAGCCGGCGCCGGACGCCGGCCGGGAGGAGCATCGCCGCATGGGCCTGATCACCTATCTCACCCGCATCCAGTTCGAGCGCGGCGCGATCCGCCTGATCGACGAGGAGCTGGCGCTCCTCGGGGCGAGGCGGCCGCTCGTGGTGACCGATCGCGGGCTCGTCGCGACGGGGCTGATCGAGCGCCTCGCCGCGGCGAGCAGGGCGCTCGCCGACGCGCCGGTCTTCGACGGCACGCCCGAGAACCCGACCGAGGCGGCGGTGCTGGCCGCCCGCGACCTGCTGCGCGCCCGCGATTGCGACAGCGTCGTGGCGGTGGGCGGCGGCTCGCCCCTCGACCTCGCCAAGGGCGTCGCGCTCCTCGCCACCCACGCGGAGCCGCTCGGCCAGTACGCGGCGGTGCTCGGCGGCATCCCCCGGATCCGGGCCGACCAGCCCCCGGTCGTGGCGGTGCCGACGACGGCCGGGACCGGCAGCGAGGTCGGCCGCGCCGCCCTCCTCACCCTGGCGGACGGCCGCAAGCTCGGCTTCATCTCCCCCTTCCTGATCCCGAACCTCGCGATCTGCGACCCCGACCTCACCCTCGGCCTGCCCCCGCGCCTCACCGCGGCGACCGGCATGGACGCGCTGACGCACTGCATCGAGACCTTCCTGAGCCCGCGCCACAACCCGCCCGCCGAGGCGATCGCCCTCGACGGGCTGCGGCGGGCGATGCGCGCCCTGCCCCGGGCCGTGCGGGACGGCAGCGACGTCGAGGCCCGCGAGGACATGATGATGGCCGCCCTCGAGGGCGGCATGACCTTCCAGAAGGGGCTCGGCGCGGTCCATTCCATGTCGCACGCCCTCGGCGGCCGGCAGGCCCGGCCCCTCCACCACGGCACCCTGAACGCCGTGCTCCTGCCGCACGTCCTGCGCTTCAACGCCCCCGCCTGCGGCGAGAAATTCGCGGCCCTGCGGGAGGCCATGGGTCTCCCGCCGCAGGCCGACCTCGCCGCCGCGATCGCGGCGCTCAACGCCGAACTCGGCCTGCCCGCCAGCCTCGCGGCGATGGGCGTGACCGCGCAGGAATGCGAGGCGGTGCTGCCCTGGGCGGTGGCGGACCACTCGACGGCGACGAACGGCCGCCCGCTCGGCGCGGAGGAGTTCCGGCGCCTGTTCGCGGAGGCCCTCGGCTGAGGCCCGGCCGAGGCGGGCTCAGGCGGCCTAGGCTCAGGCGACCTAAGCTCAGGCGACTTAAGCTCAGGCGACCTGGGCCCGCTCGATCTCCGCCAGGGTGGCGTCGCGCGCCTGCATCAGCCGCGCCAGGACGTCGTCGAGGTCCCGGCGCGCGTCGCAGGCGCGCTCGACCTCGCGGCAGACCTCGGCGAGCGCCGGGAAGCCGAGCAGGCCCGCGAGCGAGACGATCTCGTGCGCCTCCCGGGCCAGCCGGTCATGGGCGAGGTCCGGCGAGAACCGCGAGCGCAGGTCCGCCGCCAGCCGCGCCCGCAGGGCCCGCAGCGCGTCGGGACCGAGCCGCCCGGCCTCGCCGGCGGAGACCGGCTCCGGGGAGGCGCCCCCCGCCCCGGTCCAGCGCTGCACCACGGCGAGAAGGTCCTTCTGCCGGAACGGCTTGCCGATGTGATCGTCCATCCCGGCGGCCCGGAACTCCGCGATCTGCGAGGGCAGCACGTTCGCCGTCATGGCGATGATCGGCAGCCGGCCCGCCGCCCCGCTCAGCGTGCGGATCCGCCGCGTCGCGGTCAGGCCGTCGACCACCGGCATCTGCACGTCCATCAGCACGATGTCGAAGCCGCCGGCCGCCGTGGCCTCGACCGCGGCCTCGCCGTGGGGCACCGCCACCACCGCGTGCCCGGCCGCCTCCAGCACGCGGCTGGCGATGTCGCGGTTGATGTCGCTGTCGTCCGCCAGGAGGATGCGGGCGGGCCGGGCCAGCTTCGGGTCGCGCTCCGGGGCGAGCGGCAGGGGCGGCGCGGCGCGCAGGAGCCGCAGCGTGAACCAGAAGGTCGACCCGCGGCCCGGCACGCTCTCGACGCCGATCCGCCCGCCCATCGCCTCGACGAGCGCCTTCGAGATCGCGAGGCCGAGGCCCGTCCCCCCAAATTCGCGCCGGATCGAGCCGTCCGCCTGGCTGAAGCGCTGGAAGAGGCGCCCGAGCTTGTCCTCCTCGATCCCGACCCCGGTGTCGCGCACCGCGAAGCGCACCGTCAGCGCCTCCGCGGCGATCCGGTCCGGCGCGACCGAGAGCGTCACCGAGCCGGCGTGGCAGAATTTCTGGGCATTGGCCGCGAGGTTGAGGAGCACCTGGCGGACGCGGCCCTGGTCCCCGACCAGCCAGTCCGGCACGGCCGGGTCGATCTCGGCGGCGAGCGTCAGGCCCTTGCGCTCGGCCGGCTCGCGCACGATCGCCACCACCTCGCCGATCAGGGCGCGCAGCGCGAAGGGCCGCGGATCGAGGGCGACCCGGCCCGCCTCGATGGCCGAGAAGTCGAGGACGTCGTTCACCACCGCGAGCAGCGCCCGCCCGGCCGTGCGGATGTGCTCGACCTGCCGCTGCTGCTCGGCCGCGAGGAGCCCGCACTCGGTGAGCAGGTCCGCGTAGCCCAGGATGCCGTGCAGGGGCGTGCGGATCTCGTGGCTCATCATGGCGAGGAACTCGGACTTGGCGGTGCTGGCCGCCTCCGCCTCCTCGCGCGCCTGCTCGGCGAGCCGCGTCGCCTGTTTCAGGGCCCGCTCGGCCCGCATGCGCGGGGTGACGTCGAAGTCGAGGCCGACGATCCGGACCGGGGCGCCGCTGCCGTTGCGCATGATCCGCCCGTGGCCCTCGATCCAGCACTCGACCGCGCCGCCGCCGCCGCGCGCGGCGGGCCGGAAGGTCACCGCGTAGTTCTGCCGGGTCGCGACCGCCTCGTGCACGGCCTCCCAGACCCTCCCGGCATCCTCGGGATGGAGGAGCCGGGTCCATTCCTGCGAGGTGAGCGTGACGACCGCGTCGGCCGCGTCCA
Organism: Methylobacterium sp. 4-46; assembly: GCF_000019365.1. Lineage (GTDB taxonomy): Bacteria > Pseudomonadota > Alphaproteobacteria > Rhizobiales > Beijerinckiaceae > Methylobacterium. The sequence continues at coordinate 3,852,332 of NC_010511.1, forward strand.
CCTCCAGCCCGTAGCGGCGGGCGCTGACGCGCGACAGCAGCACGAGGCCCGCCTGCATGTCCCATTCCCAGACGCCGGCGCCGGCCGCCGTCTGGGCGAGCTGCAGCAGGTCCTTGGACTGGCGGACCTGCTCCTGGGCCGTGATGATGTCGTCGATGTCGAGGGCGGTGCCGAGCCACTCGGTGATGACGCCCTGGGTCAGGAGCGGCACCATCACCAGCCGGTGCCAGCGGTAGACGCCGTCGTGGCGGCGCAGGCGGCCCTCGACCGTGAGGGGCTCGCTCGCCCGCTCGGCCCGCGCCCAGGCCTCGGCCATGCGGGCGCTGTCGGCCGGGTGGTTGTGGGCGAGCCGGTCGGCGACGGCGTTCGAGATCGGTCCGTAATAGCGGTCGAACTGGGCGTTGCGGTAGAGGGCCTCGCGGGTGTCGGGCCGCACCGTCCAGACGAGCTGCGGCAGGGCCTCGGCGAGGGCGCGGTAGCGCGCCTCGCTGAGGCCGATGGCGCGCTCGCGCTGCCGGTGGGCGGTGACGTCCGAGAAGGTGCGGATGGCGCCGCCCGAGGCGAGGCGCACGGTGCGCACCTCGATCACCGTCCCGTTCGGGCGGGAGCGCTCGTAGACCTTCGGGGCGCCGAGCAGGTCCCCCTTGAGCTTGAGCCAGGGGTCGTGATCCTCGGTGGCCCCGCTGAACTCGCCGGTGCGCTGCTGGTAGGCGACCAGGGCCGCGAAGCTCGGCTTCTCGGTGGCGAAGGCCGCCGGGAGGTCGAGGAGCGCCAGGGCGCGCTCGTTGCACAGCTGGACGATGCCGTCCTGGTCGATCACCAGCACGCCCTGGTCCATATGCGCCAGGGTGGCGTCGAGGAGGGCGGTCTTCTCGTGCAGGGCGGCCTCGGCGCTGCGCCGGGCGGTCACGTCCGTGCAGGTGCAGACCACGCCGCCCTCGGGGAGCCAGGTGCTGCGGATCTCCAGCACCCTGCCGTCCGGGAGGGTGCGCTCCGCGAGGGGCGCCGGGCCGGCATGCGCCCCGCCCGGCTCCGCCTCGCTCCAGGCGGCCCGCAGGAGGTCCGGCACGCGGGCGTGCGGCGCGCCCACCAGCGCGTCGGAGGCGAGGCCGAGGAGTTCCGCCGCGCGCCGGTTGGCCACCGCGACGGTGCCGCGGCCGTCGATCATGACGAGGCCCTGGTCCATGGCGTCGAGGGTGGTGCTGAGCAGAACCTGCTGGGCGGCCACCTCCCGGGTGCGGCGCTCCACCATCTGTTCGAGGTCGCGGTTGATGGCGCGCAGGGCATCCGCCTGGTCGCGCAGGCGCGCGGAGGCGACGGCGAGGGCCGCGCCGACCTCGTCGACCTCGCTGAAGGAGGAGCGCGGGACGGGGATCGCCTCCCCGGACCCGAGGGCCCGCGCCGCCTCCGCCAAGCGATGCTGGGCCGCCACGATGCGCCGGCCCACCATGGCCGAGGCGACGAGGGCGACGAACATCAGCGCCGCGATGATCGGGACCAGCACGGAGAGCGAATCGGTGAGCGGCTCCTGGAGGGCCGAGCGCTCGATGCCGATGCTGACGAGCCAGCCCGCCACGCCGGAGCGCTGGTAGGTGGCGAAGACCGGAACCCCGAGCAGGTTGCGCCCCGACCACGTGCCCCGCTGGCCCTTCACGGCGGCGAAGCCCGGGAGCGGCCTGCCGGTGGCGTTGGCGCTGTCGACCGACCGCCCGATGATGGTGCCGGTGCGGTCCGTGATCGAGCCGGAATACGGGGCGGCGACGCCCGCATCGGCGAGGAGCTGGCCGAACAGCGCGGCGCTGTAGCTCGCGCTCAGCAGGTAGGCGATCCGCCCGCCGCGGGTCACCGGGACGCCGACGCGGATCATGGGCTCGCCGGAGACCGCCCCGACGAACAGGTCCGAGACGGTGGGCTTGCCCGATTCGAGCACGTTCCGGTCGATGTCGCGCAGCAGGTTCGGCAGCGCCGTGCCGTAGGGCAGGCGCGTGTTGATCAGCTGCTGGCCGTCGCGGCCGCGCAGGATGATGTTGACGCCCTGCAGGGTCACGAGTTCGCGCGCCTGCGCATCGAAGCGCGCGAGGTCGCCGGTGTCGAGGGCGGGCGAGGTCGCCAGCGCCTGCAGCATCGCGATCTGCCCGGACAGGAAGCGGTCGACCTGCGCGACCGCGTAGGCGTTGATCGCGACCGTGGCGCTCTCCAGGCGCTGCTGCTCGGCCGCGACCCAGCGCCATGCCAGCAGGCCCGAGATCGCGACGCTCGGGATCAGCAGCACGAGCGTCAGGGCCACGATGGAGTAAGACAAGGGCCGTGGCCGCCGCCCCGCCACGCGGTCTCCGGACAATGACGCGACTGTCGTGCTCACCCTCTCGGCCCCCGTCTGATCTTGGTTAGCACAGGGACGAGCCGATCCGGCAGCCGGAGGCGGCATAGGTCTTTCGGCGTAAGAGTGGGGGACGGGGCGGCCGAGCTGGAGGATCGCGCCGCAACCGGTGCGCCGGGCGGCGCGTCATCCGACATCCGGTTGATGGCTTCGCCATCTCCGATTTCGGCCATGCGGATGTCGGCTTCGCTCAGGCGCCGCGCTCAGGCGCCGCGCGGGCTCGTGATCCGGGATCCGCGTCGATCAAGCGGATCCCGGATCAGTCGCGGCGCAGGATGTCCTCGGCGCGCTTGAGCTGGACGAAGCGCGATTGCGGCGCCTCGACCCTGTAGCCGAGGGATTGCGCCGTGCCGCGCAGGTCCCGCACCGCCGCCTTGCCGGCCTCGGTCCCGTGGCAGATCGAGAAGTAGAGGGCGACGAAATTCGCGTTCCGCCGCACCGTCTCGCGGGAATCCGCGCCCGCGAAGGGCGCGATCATCAGCGCGACGGTGCGGCCGTCCTGCTCGGAGAGGATGGCGGGCCGGGTCGGCGAGCAGAAGACGTAGCCGTTCTCCTCCGGCCCCTCGCTGCGGCCCTGGGCGCTCGCGTGGAAGGTCTTGACCCGCGTCCGGTTGAGCACGCCCTCGGCGCTGCGCGTCACCGGCTCGGCCTTGACGACGCTGAATTCGTCGCAGCCATCCTTCTGGCACAGGCCTCGGACCAGGTCGGGGCGGGCGTAATCCTGCTGCGCGAGGGCGGGGACGGCGAGGAAGGCGAGGAGCGCGACGGTGCGGATCAGCATCTGACCTCTCGGATCATGACCGGAACCGCGCCGATAGCGCCCGAACCGCGGCCGGATGATGACGCCCCGGCGCCTGTACGCGGTGCCCCCGATCGGCCATGACGGCGGGGCCGCGCGGCGCACCAGCAGCGCGCGGCGCGCGCCAGCAGGGGAGGACGCCATGGCCCACGCCTTCACGCATTCCGGAACGGCCCGCGGCGGGACGAACGGGCCGGATCTCGACGCCGAAGCGGTGCGGGAGGCGCGCCGGGACCTCGCCGCCTGCTTCCGGATGGCGGCCCGCTACGGCTTCGAGGAGGGGATCTGCAACCATTTCTCGGCGCTGGTGCCCGGCCACGACGACCTCTTCCTGGTCAATCCCTACGGCTACGCCTTCCGCGAGCTGACGGCCTCGCACCTCCTCGTCTGCGACTTCGACGGGAACGTGATCGCCGGGGACGGCCGGCCGGAAGCCACCGCCTTCTACATCCACGCCCGCCTGCACCGGGCGCTGCCGCGGGCGCGGGCCGCCTTCCACACCCACATGCCCTACGCGACGGCGCTCAGCATGACGGAGGGCGAGCCGCTCCTCTTCGCCGGCCAGACCGCCCTCAAGTTCTACGGCCGCGTCGCGGTCGACCGGGACTATAACGGGCTCGCCCTCGACGCCCGCGAGGGCGACCGCATCGCCGCCTCGGTGGGCGGCGCCGACATCCTGTTCATGAGGCATCACGGCGTCATGGTGCTCGGGCCCAGCATCGCGGAGGCCTTCGACGACCTCTATTACCTGGAGCGCGCCTGCGAGGTGCAGTGCCTCGCCCTCGCCACCGGGCGGCCCGTGCGCCCGGTCGATCCGGCGGTCGCCGCGGCGGCGGCGCGCCAGATGCGCGAGGGCGACCCGGAATCGGCGCGCCTGCACCTCGCGAGCCTGCGCCGCCAGCTCGACGCGGAGGAGCCGTCCTACCGCGCCTGACCCCGAAGGCGCAGTTTTCTGTGGATCGTGCAGTGCCTGGTAAGGCCGGGCGGAGTAGGCTCCCGGCATGGCCAGGGTCCGCCTTCACCTGAAGAGCCGCGAGGATTTCGCGGCGCTCTCGCTCCACGAGAAGAACGCCTACCTGCAGGACGTGGCCGAGCGCGTCATGAAGGTGCGCGGCGAGGAGCACGTGCCGCTGTCCAAGGACGCGCTGTCGCGCCTGCGGCGCTTCTACATGCGCCGCTCCTTCGCGGACCTGAAGCGGGAGGAGATCGAGGACGAGGGCATGCGCCACGCCCTCGACCGGATGGCCGAGGCGATCCGCGCCGACGAGGTGCAGAAGGTCATCGAGCACGAGCTGCCGAGCCCCCGCAAGACCGCCGGCCCGGAGGCGCGGCGGATCACCCGGCCGCCCCCCGACACCGACGCCCAGCTGATGTTCTGGGTGCCGGCGGTGTTCGACGCCCCCATCAAGGACGACATGAACCTGATGGACGTCGCGCCCTTCGCCCTGTCGAAGACCGCGGGCGAGGGCATCATCCGCTACGAGCTCAAGGACGCCATCATCACGATCGAGGGCGGCGCCGAGGTCGGGCTCGCCACCGCCTACGATTACGACATCGTCATCAACATGATCTCGCACCTCGCCGAGGCGGTGCGGGTCTACCGGATCGAGGAGGCGAAGGGCCGCCGCCCGAGCCTGCCGGGCCGGGTCTACCGCCCGGCCGCCGCCGAGATCCTGAAATTCTGCCGCCGCGACCTCGGCGGCAAGCAGTACATCGACCTCGAACGCGCGCTCGACCGGCTTCAGGCCACCCGCGTCAAGATCACCAACCTGCATGGCGGCAAGCGCCGCGAGACCCAGTCCTTCCCGCTCATCGGCCGCTACAAGGTGGTGAGCCGCACCGTCCAGGACCGGATCGACCAGATCGAGATCGAGATCCCGAACTGGGTCTACGAGGGCATCGTCAAGCCGGACGGCAAGCCGACGATCCTCACCCTCAACGCCGACTACTTCCTGATCAACCGGCCGATCGCGAAGTTCATCTACCGGCTGGCGCGCAAGGCGGCGGGCGAGACCGAGGCCCGCTACTCCCTGCCCGAGCTGCACAAGCGCTCCGGCTCGAAGCTGCCGCCGCACAAGTTCCGCCAAGCCGTCGAGGACATCGTCCAGGACGCGCAGCTGAGCCCGCTGCCCGATTACGACCTGATCCTGGAGAAGAGCGAGCGCTCGACGGTGCTGCGGATGCGCCGCCGCGCCGCCCGCCGCGAGGGCGCCGAGTCCTCCGGCCGCGAGTCCCCCGCCCGCGAGTCCCCCGCCCGCGAGGCCGCCCCCGCCCGCGACTGATCCCGCGGCCCTGCCGGATGCGCCCGGGCGGGCATCCCCGGGCGGGGAGCGCGGAGGAGCCGCGGGCGCCGCGTCGCGCCGGGCCGTCTTGTCCCAGCGTCATCCGGCGTGCTACGATTTCGGCATGCTCCGGGTGCGGTCCTTCCTGCAGGTCTTGGTGGCGATCGCGCTGATCGCGGCCGGCCTCGCGTCGTCGGCCGCCCATGCCCGGTCCGCGCATGGCCACGAGGGCGCGCGCATGGCCGCGTCCGCCGCGCCGGCGGCGATCCGGGATGCCGCGATCCGCCTCGGCGGCGACCATCACGGCGAGACCGGCAGCACCGATGCCGGCACGGCCCACCCGGTCTGCTGCTGCGGCAGCACCTGCTGCGCCGCCCTGGCCAGCCCGGCCGGGGTTCCGGTCCGGGCCGCCCGCGCGGCCCGCCCGCTGAGGCCGCCTGGCGAGCGGCCCCGTCCCGACGCCCTGTCGGAAGCCCTGCCCCGTCCCCCCGATCCCTCGCGTGACCGGCGCGCCCGCGGGCGCGTGACGCCACGCCGTCGTGCCGGCGGCTGGCCCGAGTTCCACGACGAAGGACCGATCCTCCCATGCGTACCCTGTTTGCCGCGGCCCTCGGCCTCGCGGCCCTCGCCCTGTGCGCCGGCGGCGCCCCGGCCCACGAGGGCCACGATCACGGCAGCGAGCCCCCGGCGGCGGCCACCCAGGCGCCGCGCGGCCATTCCAGCTCCGAGCGGTTCGAGCTCGTCGCGGTCGCCCGGCAGGGCGTCCTCGCGGTCTATCTCGACCGCGCGGCCACGAACGAGCCGGTGACGAACGCCGTCATCCAGGCCGAGACCCCGGCCGGACCGGCCACCGCCGCCCCGCAGCCGGACGGCAGTTTCCGGCTCGACGCCGCCTGGAGCGAGGCGCCGGGCGAGTACGAGGTCGTGTTCACCGTCGAGGCCGACGGGGCCTCCGAGGTGTTCCCGGTGGCGCTGGACGTTCACCCGCCGGCCGCCCCCGAGCCGGGCAAGGCGGCGAGCCGGGCGGCCGCCTGGGCCGCGGCCCTCGACGTGGCGCACGACCTGCGCCAGCACCTCGTCCAGCGCGACCCGGTCGCGCTGCTCATCGGCGGCGGGGGCTTCGTGCTCGGCGGCCTCACCGTCCTGCTGATCCGCGGGCGCCGGCCGGCGATCCCGGCCATCCTGGTGCTGGCGGGCGCCGCCGCCCTGCTCTCCCCCGGCGCCGCGCGCGCGCACGAGGGCCACGGCGACGAGAGCGCCGCCCTCGCGGCGCCGGGCGGGCGCGACCTCGCCCGGCGCCAGGCGGATGGCAGCGTGTTCGTGCCCAAGCCGACCCAGCGGATCCTGTCGATCCGCACCGCGATCACCGCCACGGCGCGCCTGCCGCGCACCGTCGAACTGCCCGGCCGGGTCATCCCGGACCCGAATGCCAGCGGGGTGGTCCAGTCGGCGGTCGGCGGGCGCCTCGCGCCGCCCCCCGGCGGCTTCCCGCGGCTGGGCACGCCGGTGCGCAAGGACGACGTCCTCGCCACCGTGACGCCGCCGCTGCAGCAGATCGACGTCTCCGACATGCGCCAGCGCCAGGGCGAACTCGACCAGCAGATCGCGATCGTCCAGCGCCGCGTCGAGCGCTACCAGCGGCTCACCGTCAGCGGCGCCGTCGCCCAGGTGCAGCTGGAGGAAGCCCTGGACGAGCTGCGCGGCCTGAAGGACCGCCGGGCGGCGCTCGACCGGGTGCGCCAGCAGCCCGAGGCGCTGGTCGCGCCGGTCGACGGCGTGGTCGCGGAGGCGAATGCCGTGGCCGGCCAGATGGCGAGCCCGGGCGCCCAGGTCTTCCTGATCGTCGATCCGCTGCGCCTGTGGGTCGAGGCGCTGAGCTTCGACGCGCTCTCCCCGGCCCAGACCGCCTCCGCGCGCCTCGCCGACGGCCGCACCCTGGCCCTCGCCTATCGGGGCGCGGGCCTCGCGGATCGCAACCAGGCCGTGCCCGTCCAGTTCGCCGTGGCGGAGGGCAACGGCGACCTGCGCACCGGGCAGTTCGTGACCGTGCTCGCCAGCATCTCGACCCCGCAGGAGGGCTTGGCCCTGCCGCGGGCCAGCGTGGTGCGCGGCGCCAACGGCCAGAGCCTCGTCTACGAGCACACCAAGCCCGAACTCTTCGAGCCGCGCGAGGTGCGCGTCGAGCCCCTGGACGCCGAGCGCGTGCTGGTTCTCTCGGGCCTCGCGGCCGGACGGCGGGTGGTGACGCAGGGCGCCGAACTGCTCAACCAGGTTCGCTGAGGGCAGGCCCGCGATGTTCACCTTCCTCGTCTCCGCCTCGCTGCAGAACCGCCTGCTCGTCCTCGCGCTCGCCGTCGTGCTGGTGATCTACGGCGGCCTCACCGTCACCAAGCTGCCGGTCGACGTGTTTCCGGACCTCAACCGGCCGACCGTCACGATCATGACCGAGGCCGAGGGCTTGGCGCCCCAGGAGGTCGAGCAACTCGTCACCTTCCCGATCGAGACGCAGATGAACGGCCTGCCGGGCGTGAGCCGGGTGCGCTCGGTCTCCGGCGTCGGCCTGTCGGTGACCTACGTCGAGTTCGACTGGGGCACCGACATCTACCGCAACCGCCAGCAGGTCGCCGAGCGGCTGGCGATGGTCCGGCCCCAGCTGCCCGACACCGTCGCGCCCTCGATCGGCCCGATCTCCTCGATCATGGGCCAGATCCTGATGGTCGCGGTGACCGGCGACGCGGTCGCGCCGATGCAGCTGCGCGAGGTCGCCGACTTCACGATCCGGCCGCGGCTGCTGACCGTCCCGGGCGTCGCCCAGGTGATCCCGATGGGCGGCGAGGTGCGCCAGTTCCGGGTGGCACCGAACCCGGCCGCCCTGCGGGCGCTCGGCGTCACCTACGAGCAGGTCGAGCGGGCGCTCGCCCAGTTCGGCAGCAATGCCGGCGGCGGCTTCACCGACCAGAACGCCCGCGAGTACCTGATCCGCAACATCGGGCGGACCACCAGCCTGGACGACCTGCGCAGCCTCGTGGTGGCGACGAACGGCACCCGCCCGGTCTTCCTGCGCCAGGTCGCCGAAGTGTCCTTCGCCGCGCGGACCAAGCGCGGCGACGCGGGCTTCATGGGCCGGCCGGCGGTGATCGTCTCGGTCGAGAAGCAGCCCGGCGTCGACACCGTGCGCCTCACCGAGACCGTCCAGGCGGCCCTCGCCGAACTCGCCCCCGGCCTGCCGAAGGGCGTGCGGGCCGAGCAGCTGATCTTCCGCCAGGCCGACTTCATCGAGACCTCGATCGGCAACGTCGAGAAGGTGCTGCTGGAGGCGATCGCGGTGGTGGCCGTGGTGCTGTTCGCGTTCCTGCTCAACCTGCGCACCACGCTGATCTCGCTCACCGCCATCCCGGTCTCGATCCTGGTGACGGCGATCGTCTTCCACCAGCTCGGCCTGTCGATCAACACGATGACGCTGGGCGGCCTCGCCATCGCGATCGGCGAACTCGTGGACGACGCGGTGGTGGACGTCGAGAACATCTTCCGACGCCTGCGCGAGAACCGCGAGCAGGGCAATCCGCGCTCGGTGTTCGACGTGGTGGTCTCGGCCTCGCAGGAGGTCCGCTCGGGCATCGTCTACGCCACCATGGTCATCGTGCTGGTCTTCGTGCCGCTCTTCGCCCTGTCGGGCATCGAGGGCCGGCTCTTCGCCCCGCTCGGGCAGGCCTACATCGTCTCGATCCTCGCCAGCCTGGCGGTGTCGATCACCCTGACCCCGGTGATGGCCTACTACCTGCTGCCCGGCCTCAAGCGGCTCGACGAGCACGAGAGCGGCCTCGTGCGCCTGCTCAAGCGCGGCAACCGGGCGCTGCTGCGCGGCGCCTTCGGCCGTCAACGGCTGGTGATGGGCCTCGCCGCGACCGGGGTGCTCGCCGCGGCCGTTGCCGCCTCGTTCCTGCCCCGGGCCTTCCTGCCGCCCTTCAACGAGGGGTCGTTCACCGTCAACATGACCTTCAACCCGGGCATCTCGCTGGCCGAGAGCAACCGGGTCGGCCTGATCGCCGAGCGCCTGCTGATGGAGATGCGGGACGTGCGCGCGGTCGGGCGGCGCACCGGCCGCGCGGAGCTCGACGAGCATGCCGAGGGCGTCCATTCCTCCGACCTGGAGATCGCCCTGAAGCCGGGCGCCCGCCCCAAGACCGAGCTCGTCGCCGAGATCCGCGACCGGCTGGCCGCGCTGCCGGTGAGCGTCAATGTCGGCCAGCCGATCTCGCACCGGCTCGACCACATGCTCTCCGGGGTGCGCGCCGAGATCGCCCTCAAGATCGTCGGCGACGACCTCGACACGCTGCGCCGCCTCGCGGAGGAGCTGCGGGGCCGGATGGCCGGCATCCCGGGCATCGCCGACCTGCAGGTCGAGAAGCAGGTGCTGATCCCGCAACTGGAGATCCGCGTCGATTACGGGCGCGCCGCCCTCTACGGGGTGCAGCCGGCGGCCTTCGTGGCGCAGCTCAGCAAATTGTCGAACGGCAGCGTGGTCTCGCGGGTGGTCGACGGCTACCGGCGCTTCGACGTCGTCATGCGCCTGCCCGACAGCATGCGCACCACCCAGAGCCTCGGCGACCTCCTGGTCGAGACGCCGTCCGGCTGGGTGCCGGCCCGTCAGATCGCCGACATCCGCGAGACCGACGGTCCCAACCAGATCCTGCGCGAGAATGCCCGCCGGCGCATCGCGGTTTTCGCCAACACCGACGGCAAGACCGACATGGCCGCGATCGTCGCGGGGATCCGGGCGCAGGTCGCGGCGGCGAACTGGCCCGAGGGCTACGCGGCGAGCCTGGAAGGGTCGTTCCAGGCCCAGGCCGAGGCCAGCCGCACGATCGGCGCGCTCTCGCTGCTCTCCCTGGGGCTGATCTACGCGATCCTGTACAGCCGCTACCGCTCGGCGGTCTTCACGCTGATCATCCTCGGCAGCATCCCGCTCGCCCTGATCGGCTCGGTCGCGGCGCTCTGGCTGTCCGGTCAGCCGCTCAGCGTGGCGTCGATGATCGGCTTCATCACCCTCACCGGCATCGCCACCCGCAACGGCATCCTGAAGATCAGCCATTACCTGAACCTCGCCCTGCACGAGGGGCTGGCATTCGGGCCCGACCTGGTGATCCGGGGCAGCCTGGAGCGACTGACGCCGGTGCTGATGACCGCCCTGTCGGCCGGCGTCGCCCTGGTGCCGCTGCTCACCGGCGCCGATGCCCCGGGCAAGGAGATCCTGCACCCGGTCGCCGTGACCATCTTCGGCGGCCTGATCAGCGCGACCCTCCTCGACACGGTGCTGACCCCGGTCCTGTTCCTCCGCTACGGCCGCAAGTCCCTGGAACGGCTGATCGCCGCCCGGGACAGCAACCCCACCTCCGGCGCCGGGGCGCCGGTCGAGGCGTTCTGACCCCCCTCCCCCCCCGACCCCCCTTCGAGGAGCCACGACCATGCGTACCCCCGCCCTCGCCCCCACCCTCGCCACCCTGCTCGCCCTCGCGCTCGGCGGTGCCGCGCTCGCGCCGCTCACCGCCGCGCGCGCCCAGGAGGCCGGCCCGAACGGCGGCCAGGTCTCCGTCGCGGACGGCCACCCGATCGAGATGGTCGCCGCCGGCACGGCGCTGACCTTCCACCTCCTCGGGGAGGACGGCAAACCCGTCGACACCAAGGGCCTGAGCGCCCGCGCCTTCGTGCAGAGCGGCGGCCGGACCGAGACCGTCGCCCTCACCCCGGCGGCGCCGAACAGGCTCGTCGGCACCCTCGCCGCCCCGCTCGCCGCCGGCAAGGTGGTGCTGTCGACCAGGATCCACGGCCACGCCCTCCAGGCCCGCTATGAGACGAAGTAGCGGCCGCGCGGGGGCGCGGGCGGTCGTCACCCTGGCCGCCGTCGCCCTGACCGCCGTCCCCTTGGCGGCCGTCCCCTTGCTGGCCGTTCGCTTGGGGGCCGTCCCCTGGGCCGCCGCCCTCCTCGCCGCCGCGGCGCCGGCCGCCACCGCCCTGGCCGAGCCCCGGTCCCAGCTCAAGCAGGCCCTGCAGCTGGCCCGTTGCATCCCGCGCGCCGTCGCCGTCACCCTCCGCGAGGGTGCGATGACGGTCTACGACGTGGCCTGCCTCGGGCCGTCGCCCGATCGCGTGGTCGTGGTCTGCACCGGCCGGGTCTGCCTGCCCGACGACCCGGACCATCACGACGGCCCGGACGAGACGCCCTGACGGGCCGCGGCCGCCGCGATCCCCGCCGCGGCCGCGGCGGGGATCGCGGCGGCCGCGGCGGCCGGGCGCCCTGACAAAAGTCCCGTACTTCGCTCCGCGCCGGTTTGACAAAAATCCCGTACATGGGACTCCGCGGTTTTGGCACCCGACCGTACTTCGGTCCGCCCGCGCGTGACAAAATCGGACCGCCCGCCCCTCGCGCCGGGCTGACGGATTCGCCGTACTTCGCTCCGCCTCCCCGTGACAAAACCGGCGCCCGCGCCGGGCGGCCCGGTCGCACGGCCGGCGCGGGGATCCGTGCGGACCGCGCTCGTCGCCGTCCCCGCTGCCCCGCCGGAGCGGAACAGTCGCGCCTCAGCAAGGTCGGAGCCGGACCGGATGCGGCGCCGGTCGGACCGGTGCACGAGCAGTTCAAGACTTGCTCGACCTTCTCTATCACAAGTCACGACCGGCAGTGATAATCACGCTTTCTTAGGGAAGCGGTCCTACCGTTGGGTCACGTGGGAGGATCGATGATGAGGTTGAGCATCTCGGCGCTCTTGATGGGCGCGCTCGCGCTGATGGTGTGCACCGCAACGGTGCCGCTGCTGTACATGATGATGGAAGCGGGCGAGTCCTCCTCAGCGGCCGAGGACGTCTCGCGCTATGCCGGGCTCGACAAGGACCTGGTCACGGCGGCGCTCAATCTTCGCGTCGAGCGCGGGGATTCGGCGGCCGCCCTGCAACTTCCGCCCGAACGCAACACGGGCAACATCCCGAGCATCATGACCCGGCGCGCGGCGGTGGAGGCCGCGATGGGCCGCGCGCTCGCCGCGGCCGAGGGGATCGCCGCCGCGCCGCTGCGCGAGGCGTTCCGCAAGCTCGCGGCGGATTACGAGGGGTTCCGGACGCTGCGGCCGCGCATCGACGGGGAATTGACGCGCCCGCCGCGGGAGCGCGCGGCGGGACTCGCGCAGACGGTCCTCGCGCAGGGCGCGACGCTGCTCGACAGTTTCCAGGCGGCCGCGGCGGCGCTCGAGGCCGAGATCATCCGGCTCAACCCGGCCCTCGCGCCGGAGATCGCGCTGCGCGCCGCCACCGCGGCCATTCGCGCCGAGGTGGGGCGGGACGTCGTCCTGATCGTCGGCGCCGTCAGCGGCCAGCGTCCCCTCAGCGAGACCGAGGCGAGGGACCTCGCCGCGACGGAGACGCGGGCGGCGCTGCTGTGGACCCTGCTTCAGGAGGCCGCGGCGAAGCCCAGCCTCACCCCGGCCCTGCGCGACGCCGTCGCGGCGGCGCGGCAGGGTTTCGCGGAGGGCCCGCTGAAGCGCGAGCGCGACGCCATCCTGCAGGCGATCACGCGCGGCAGCCCGGCGGCGGCCACGCTCGACCAGTGGAGGGCGGTCGCCGTGCCGGCGCTCGACGGGGTCGACGCGGTCTCGCGCCTCGCGCTCGACCGCCTGGAGGACCATGCCCGCGAGGCGGTGCAGCGCGCGCGGATGATTGTCGTCCTCTGCGGCCTGGGTCTCGGCGCGGCGCTGCTCCTGTCCGGCGGCGTGATCGCGATCGTCCTCGCGCGCGTGGTGCGCCCGCTGCGGCAGCTCGCGCGGACCACGACGCGGCTGGCGGAGGGCGACGTCGCCGTCGCCGTCACCGGGACGGCGCGGCGGGACGAGATCGGCGCCATGGCCGGGGCGGTCGCGACCTTCAAGGCGAACCTGATCCGCACGCGGGAGCTTGAGGCGGAGGCCGCCGCGGCCCGCCTCTCGGCCGAGGAGCAGAAGCGGCTCGGCATGCGGCAGATGGCCCAGGCCTTCGAGCAGGCGATCGGCGGCATCGTGACGACGGTCTCCTCCTCCGCGACGGAACTGGAGGCGATCGCGCAGAGCATGACCGAGACCGCGTCGCGGACGGTCGTGCAGAGCGCCGCCGTGGCGGCGGCGTCGCAGGAGGCCGAGGCGAATGTCGGCACGATGGCCGGCGCGGCCGGCGGCCTCGGCAGCCGCGTGCGCGAGGTCGGCGCCCGGGTCGGCGAGGCCACGGCCATCGCCGGCAGCGCCGTGCGCGAGGCGGACGAGACGGGACGCCTGGTGGCGGATCTGTCCGAGGCGGTCGCCCGGATCGGGGACGTGGTCGGGCTGATCTCGGCGATCGCGGAGCAGACCAACCTGCTCGCTCTCAACGCGACGATCGAGGCGGCCCGGGCCGGGGTGGCCGGCCGCGGCTTCGCGGTCGTGGCCCAGGAGGTGAAGGCGCTCGCGACCCAGACCGCCCGGGCGACCCGCGAGATCGGCGACCAGATCACCCGCATCCAGGCGACGACCGGCCACGCCATCGCGGCGATCACCGGGATCACCGGCCGCATCCGCGAGATCGACGCGGTCTCCGCGGCGATCGCGGCGGCGGTCGAGATCCAGGACACGGCGGCCCGGGACATCGTGCGCACGGCGGCCGAGGCCGTGCAGGGTGCGAGCGGCGTGAGGTGCAGCATCGCGGAGGTCTCGGCCGCGGCCGACGACACCGGCGCCGCGGCGAGTCAGGTCCTGGCCGCCGCCTCCGAACTGTCCCGCCAGTCCGAGCACCTGAACAGCGAGGTCGGCCGCTTCCTGGCCACCATCCGGGCGGCCTGAGCGGCGGCGCCCGGACGGGGGTGCGGAAGGACCGCCCCCTCTCCCCTCGCCGCCCGGCCTCGCGGACCCTCCGCGGGGCCGCGCCACCTGCCCCCGCGTCCGGCGCCGCGCCTTCGGCAAGGTGCGAGCACTCCCCCTCGCTCGGTCCGTCGGGCACGGCTCGGCCGCCTTCCGCAACGGCCTCGGCTGAGGGGCCGGCAATCGATCGGTGTCCGGCGCGCCCGCCTGACGCAATCCCGATCGAGAGATCACGACACCCCGCAGCCTTTGCAGTCACGCACCCCCTCGCGCCGAGGCCCCGCAGAGCTGACAGGGCGGATCCGGGACGGTCCTCCGATCCGCGAGGATCACCGGTCGCGGTGCGCCGCGGCAGCCTGCCGGGCGATCTCCGATCGCCGGCCCCTCGACGGGGAGGATGCGCCTGCCAAGGGGGTGCGGAAGAGTTTGCCGGATGACAGGATCGCACGCCCTGCACCGGGGGAGCGAACGCGTCCTGTTCAGCCTCCGCGGCGGGACCTGCCCGGGCAGGACCGCGCCCCTGCCGGCACGACCGCCCGGTTCCCGGTCATCGGCCCGCGGCCGCGGAGGAACGTCCACCCTCGGGAGCGCGCCTAGGCCGGGCGCACGACGCCGAACGGGGCGGGAGCGATCGCCGCCCCGCCCCGCCTTCGACCGGTTCCGACCGCGATCAGAAATCGCGCTGCACGCGCATCCGGACCTGGAAAGTGTCCTGGCTCGCCACTGTCGGCGCGGCCTGGACCTGCGCCAGGGTCGGCCCGCCCGCGAGGCCCGCCGCCGCGAGGTTCAGGACGGACTTGTTCGGGTTGAGCACCCGCCCGCTGGCGACGGCGGTCCGCACGTAGACGCCCTCGACGCCGACATCGAGGTCCCGCACCGGCGACCAGATCAGGCTGGCGCCGGTCACGAGTTCGGTCGTGTCGCGCAGGACCGGGCTGATGGCGAGGGCGGCCGCCCCGGCCGCGCTGGTGGGGTTCGGAAGCCCGCCCACGCCGAACAGCGCGCTTCCGGCCCGCACCCCCTTGCCGAACTGCATCTCGCCGTAGGAGGCGAAGACGGCCGAGCGCCACTCCGGCACCCAGTAATGCAGCAGGGATGCGACGGCCGAGAAGGAGGTCGACGGGGTCATCCGGCCCGTGAGCGGGTCGACGACGGCGTCCGCGTAGGACGAGCTGAACAGGCCCGGGACCGGGAAGCTCGACGGCGTCAGGGCGCCGTTGTAGTTCGCGACGCCGACGTAGCGCTCGGCCCCCTCCCCGTAGGCGCCCTGGAGATAGAGCGCGTCCCCCGCGGCGAGGAAGGGCAGGCTGATCTTCACGCCGCCCTGGATCGCCCAGCCGTAGGCGCTCGCGGCCCGGCCCGCGGGCGCGGCGGCGCGCGGCAGCGCCGCGGCCTGCGCCGGCGTCAGGACCGTCAGGGCCGGGCCGCCAGCCGCGCCGAGCACCGGATTGCCGGCATTGAGCTCGTGCACCGCCGCGGAGAGCTGCGCGGCCCCCCAGGACCCGTCGTAGCGCAGAACGCCGACGACGTCGGGCATGCGCGAGCGCTGGACCGTGTCGAGCGAGGCGACGGCGACCGGAGCACCGGCGGCGTCCGTGACCACGAGGGGCGCGAAGCTGCCCGAGGCGGCGCTCGGGCCGCCCGCGAAGGTCCCGGCGGCCCCTCCGCCGAACAGCGGCGTCTTGCGGAAGTTGGAATCCTCGACCGAGAGCGTGGCCGTGACCCCCTGGCCGAGCGTCGCCGTGTAGGCCAGGAGGTTCGTGGAGGCGAGGCCGGAGCCGAGCGCGTTGCCGATGATCTCGAAATCGCCGCCGTAGAAATCGTAGAACGAGGCCGCGCGGCCGGCCGTGAGACCCGCGAACTGGATGAATGCCTTGTCGACGTTGACGAATTGCTGGACGCGACCGGCCGTGTCGACGCCGGTCGCCGAGAAGGCCCAGCCGAAGCGCTCGACGGTTGGCGCCTTGAGGTAGCCGCCCGTGCGGCTCGCGAGGTCGAAGCGCACGAAGGCCCGCAGGGTCCCGTAGCCCGTCGAGGTCCGGGCGTCGAGGTTGAGCCGGCCCAACCCGCGATAGCCGACTGTGTCGCCCCCGCTGCGCATCAGCGGCTGGATGACGGTCGCCTCGAACCGCGCGCGGCCACCGATCCGGATGCAGGTGTCGGTGCCCGGAACGGTGAAGAAGCCGACGCCGTGCGCCGTGCAGACCCTGACGTACTCGACCGGTGCCGCCTTCCTGACCGGGAGGTCGGCCGCCGACGCGCCGGCGACCCCCGTCAAGGCCGCGGCGGATGCCGGCAGCAGACTCCTCATCCTTACCATTGCGTTTCTCCCGCGCTCGTGGCGCTTGCGCCGCCGGTCTAGGCAAGACGATGCGCAGCACCCTCCCGTGACGGCATTGCGGCATAGACCGGACTCGACACCTCGTCGGAAGCTGACCCCGACGTCATCTGTGCCGCTGGTCTTGTCCTGCCACGAATCAAGACTACGACGTGCCGTGCGAAGCCGGCAATCTGCAAATCCGCAACACCGGACCGAAATGATGACCCTAAGTCAGACCGGGATGGTCCGACGCCGTGCCGCACCGGTCCGGGCACCGGAAACGCGCGCTCAGGCGGGCCGGACGCGGCAGGCCAGGAGGGTGGCGGCGAGCCCCGACAGCGCGAAGAGCGGCACCAGGACCAGGAGCACCTCGATGGGGCTCTGCCCCGCCTTGAGCAGGACGCCCGCGAAGAGCGGACCGACGACCGATCCGAGGCGCCCCACCGAGACGGCCGCCCCGACGCCGGTGCCGCGCATCTCCGTCGGGTAGCAGCTCGGCGCGAGGGCGTAGAGGGCCATCTGCGCCCCGGAGGCGGTGGCCCCGATCAGGAACCCGGCAGCCATCATCAGGGCGAGCGAGGCCGGGACGGCGGCGAGCAGCACCAGGGCCGCGATGCTGCAGCCGAAGATCAGGGCCACCGACGCCGCCCGGTTCCAGCGGTCCATCAGCAGGCCGGTCGCGACGCTGCCGAGGGCGCCGCCGAGGTTGAAGGCGACCTGGACCCAGGACGCGTCGGCGCGCGGCAGGCCCCGCGAGATCAGCAGGGAGGGCAGCCAGTTGAGGAGGAGGTAGAAGACGAACAGCCCGAGCAGGAACCCGGTCCAGAGCAGGGCCGTGGCGACGGCCCTGCCCTCGCCGAACAGGGCGTCGGGCACGCTGCGGGCCGGCCGGCCCGGCGCGGCGGGGCCCCCGCCGGCGGGCAGCCACGCCGCGAGCAGCGGGATCACCGCGAGCGGGGCGACGCCGCCGAGGACGAAGATGCCCGACCAGTTCCCCGGATCGGTGTCTACCAGGGTGGCGAGACTCGCCAGGACGCCGCCGACCGGCAGGCCCGCGTAGAGCGCCGCCACCGCCCGGCCGCGATAGGCCGGCGACGCGGTCTCGGCGACGAGCGCGATCAGGTTCGGCAACGCCCCGCCGAGGCCGACCCCGGTCAGCAGGCGGGCCGCGACGAGCTGGTCGAAGCGCGCGGCGAGCCCGGTGAGGATCGACATCAGCCCGAACACCGCGACCGCGGCGAGCAGGGTGCGCTTGCGGCCCAGCCGGTCGGAGATCCGCCCGCCGAAGGCCGCCCCGACGAGCAGGCCCAGCGTGCTCGCGCTGAAGAACAGGCCGAGCTGGCTCGGGGCCAGGCCGAAGGCCGCCACCAGCCGCGGCGCCGCCACCCCGGCCGATTGCAGGTCGAAACCCTCGATCGCCGCCACCAGGCAGCAGAGCCCGAGGGCCGTCACATTCGCTCCCGACGCCTCGCGCGCCGGCACCACGGCACCCACCATGTCCAACCTCCCGATCGCAGCAGGATTTCTCGGGCCTCCGCCGACCCGTCGCGCGCGGCGGCGCCGGCCTCAGGCCGGCGCGACCAGCATCAGCGCGTCGAGGGCGAGCGCGCCCTCGCCGGCCGGGTAGACGACCACCGGATTGAGATCGATCTCGCGGATGCGCGGCTCTCCCGCGAGGGTGCGGCCGAGGGCGGCGGCCAGGCGGGCCACCGCCGCCACGTCGCACCGCGCCGCGCCCCGGAACCCGTCGAGCAGGGCCGCGCAGCGCAGGGCCATGATCTCGGCCGCGATCGCCGCCTCGTCCATGCCGGGCGAGAGCAGGCGCACGTCCTTCAGCACCTCCGCCTGCACGCCGCCGAAGCCCACGAGCACGACCGGGCCCCATTCGGGGTCGTTGCGGCCGCCCAGGATCAGTTCGACGCCGCGCGGGCCCATCCGCTCGACCAGCACGCCGTCGAGGACGAGGCCGGGCCGGTGGCGCGCGACGTTGGCCGCCAGGCGCTCCCAGCCCTCCGCGAGGGCCTGCGCGTCCCGCAGGCCGACGATCACGCCGCCCGCGTCGCTCTTGTGGGACAGCTCGGCCGATTGCGCCTTGAGCACGACCGGGTAGCCGAGGACCTCGGCGGCGCGCAGGGCCTCCGCCAGGGTCGTGGCCATGCGGCCCTCCGGGAAGGGCACCCCGAGCGGGGCGAGGGCCGCCTTGGCGGCGTATTCCGGCACCACCCCGGCCAGGTTCCGGGCCAGGTTCCGGGCCAGGGCCGGCGCGGCCGGCGCGGCCGGCGCGGCCGCCGCGGTGGCGATCCGGCGGCCGGACCGCCGCGCCACCGCGGCGAGGGCCCGCACGGCCCGCTCGCCCGACGGGAAGCAGGGCACGCCGAGGTCGCGCAGGGCCGCGAGGCCGTCGGGCGGAACGGCCGCGCCCTCGTCGAGCCCGGCGAAGACCACCGGCTTGCCCGGCCGAAGCTCGCGCAGGGCCGCGATGATCGGCGGGAACTTGAGGCGCGCCGTGGTCTCGTCGGTCTGGATGATGCCGAGCAGGATCGCGCCGAAGCGGGGATCGTCGAGGAGCGCGGCGAGCGCGCGCCGGTAGAGGTCGGGGTCGACCAGCCCCTGGGCGGTCAGGTCGACCGGGTTGCTGACGGGCACGAAATCCGGCAGCGCGGCGCGCAGGCCCGGGCTGTCGGCATCCGCGATGGCCGGGAGGTCGAGGCCGACCTCCTCGGCGAGGTCGAGGGTCAGGGCCTTGTAGGCGCCCGACTCCACCAGCACGGCGCTCCCCCCGGACCCGGGCGGCGGGCAGCGCAGCAGGATCTCGGCGACGTCGGCGAGCTCCTCCAGGGTGGGCACCAGGCTCACGCCGGCGTCCTCGACCTTGAGGCGCATGAGGTCGTAATCGCCCGCGAGCGCCCCCGTATGGGTGGCGGCCGAGCGGCGGGCGGCCTCGCCGCGCCCGGGATGGAGCAGGACGACCGGCTTGCCGGCCGCGTGGGCCCGCCGGGCCGCCGCCAGGAAGCGCGCGGGCTTGCGGAACTGCTCGACGATCAGGACGATCACCCGCGTGTCGGGATCCTCGACCAGGAACTCGACGTAGTCCTCGACGCCGCTCGCGGCCTCGTTGCCGGTCGAGACCGAGTAGGACAGGCCGAGCCCGCGCGCCTGCAGCGTCACGGCGAGCACCGCCGCCATGGCGCCGGATTGCGAGACGATCCCGATGCCCGGGCGGCCCGCGAGCCGGGTCCCGGGCAGTTCCACGAAGGTGAGGGGCACGCCGTCGACGAAATTGACGAGGCCCAGGCAATTGGGCCCCTCGACGACCATGCCGGCCTCGCCGGCGATCCGGGCGATCTCATCCTGCTCGGCGCGGCCGGCCTCGCCGCCCTCCGCGAAGCCGGCCGAGAACACCACCGCCGCCCCGGCCCGCCGCGCCGCCAGCGCCCGGATCGCCGGCAGCACGGCGGCGCGCGGGATGGCCAGCACGGCGGCGTCCACCCCGTCCGGCAGCGCCTCGACGCAGGGCAGGCAGGGCCGCCCGCCGATCTCCGCCCGGTTGGGGTTGACGAGGTGGATCGCGCCGCAGTACCCGGCGCGCTCCAGGTTGGCGAGGACCGAGGCGCCGAGCGCGCCCGGCTTGTCGGAGGCCCCGACGATCGCGACCGAGGCGGGCCGCAGCAAGCGAGCAAGATCTGTCATGGATTGGGCGTCCCTCACGCGGCACGACGCGGCGTGCCCGGCTGTGCGCGGATCGGCTCACCCCCGTTCTTGACGCAGGGGAAGAACCGGGTCGAGGCGAGCGCCGTCCTCACGCTGCCGAGGCCGGAAGCGCGGGGTGGCGTGCCGATCGGTGGTCTCTGCCGCGGGGCGCACGACCCGTCGAGTCGGGCCGCGGCTCAGGTTCCGTGCGGGGCCCGCCTCCGTCGCCGCACCGGCCGCCGGGTCGGCGAGGAAGGCGGGTCCCGCACGGGCGAGGCCTCCTCCGCCGAGGGGATCACCGGCGAAGGGATCACCGGTGCGGCGCAGGCGTGGCCGGTCCTGCGGATTCAGGCAGGATTGGCGGAGGCGGTCCTGCGCAGGTCGTAGGCGCCGAGGCCCGGCTTGTAGGACTTCTCGTCGATGAACTGGCGGATGCCCTCCTTGCGGCCCTCGCCGTCGTAGCTGTTGGCCGCCTCCTGCGCCCGGACCAGGTAATCCTCGGCGTTGTCGTAGGTCATCTCGCGGACGCGGCGGATCGCGTCCTTGGTCGCCTTGAGGGCGGTCGGGTTCTTGGCGAGGAGCAGGGCCGCCACCTCGCTCACCCGGGCCCTGAGCTGCCCGGCCGGCACCGCCTCGTTGACGAAGCCCCAGGCCGCGGCCTCGCGGCCGTCGATCGCCTCGCCCGTCAGGGCGTGGTACATGGCGTTGCGGAACGAGGTGAGTTCCACCGCGACCTTGCTGGCGCCGCCGCCCGGCAGGATGCCCCAGTTGATCTCGCTCAGCCCGAACTGCGCCTCCTCGGCCGCGAAGGCGAGGTCGCAGGCGAAGAGCGGGCCGTAGCCGCCCCCGAAGCACCAGCCGTTGACCATGGCGATCGTCGGCTTCTGGTACCAGCGCAGGCGGCGCCACCAGCCGTAGCTCTCGCGCTGCGCCTTGCGGGTGCCGGCGAGCCCCTGGGCCTCGGTCTCGCGGAAATACTCCTTGAGGTCCATCCCGGCGGACCACGCGCTGCCCTCGCCGGTGAGCACCAGCACGCCGACGTCCTGGCGGAATTCCAGCTCGTCGATGACCTCCATCATGCGCCGGTTGAGCTTGGGCGACATGCAGTTCCGCTTCTCGGGCCGGTTGAAGCGGACCCAGGCCACCCGGTCGATCACCTCGAAGGCGACGGTGTCCCGCTCGCTGCGCTCCTGCGACATCTCTCTGTCCTCTCCTGGTGCCGAAATCAGATCGGGTAATGGCCGGGCTGGGTCTCGATCGTGATCCAGCGCAGCTCCGTGAAGGCGTCGATCCCGGCCCTGCCGCCGAAGCGGCCGTAGCCGGAGGCCTTGACGCCGCCGAACGGCATCTGGGCCTCGTCGTGGACGGTCGGGCCGTTGACGTGACAGATCCCGGAGCGGATGCGGCGGGCGACCCGCAGGCCCCGCGCCGTGTCGCGGGTGAAGACCGCCGCCGAGAGGCCGTAATCGGTGTCGTTGGCGAGGGCGACCGCGTGCGCCTCGTCCCGGGCGCGCACGATCGCCACGACCGGCCCGAAGCTCTCCTCTCGGAACAGCCGCATGTCCGGCGTCACCCGGTCGACCGCGTGGGCGGGCATCAGCACGCCCGCGGCCGGGCCGCCGGCCACGAGCACGGCCCCCTCGGCCAGCGCCGCCTCCACCAGGGCGCCCACATGCGCGACGGTGCGGCGGTCGACGACGGCGCCGAGCGGCGCGCGGCCGTCGCGGGGATCGCCCACCGCCAGGGTCTCCACCTTGGCGCGGAACCTCGCCACGAAGGCCTCCGCCACCGCGTCGACGACGATGATCCGCTCCGTCGACATGCAGATCTGGCCCTGGTTCATGAAGGCCCCGAACGCCGCCGCCCGCACGGCCTCGTCGAGATCCGCATCCTCCAGCACCAGGAGCGGCGCCTTGCCGCCGAGTTCCAGGAGGCAGGGCGTCAGGGTCTCGGCCGCGCGCTTGGCGACGACGCGCCCGACCGCCGTCGATCCGGTGAAGTTGACCCGGCGCACCGCCGGGTGGTCGATCAGGGCGCCGACGACCTCGCCCGCCTCCTCGGGCCGGTTCGCCACGTAGCCGACCACGCCCTCCGGCAGGCCCGCCGCCCGGAGCGCCTCGGCGATCAGCGCGTGGGTGCGGGGGCAGAGTTCGGACCCCTTCAGGATCACCGCGTTGCCGCAGGCGAGGGGCACCGCGACCGCCCGCACGCCCAGGATCACCGGGGCGTTCCAGGGCGCGATGCCGAGCACGATCCCGGCCGGTTCGCGCATGGCCATGGCGAGGCAGCCGGGCTTGTCGGACGGGATCACCTCGCCGCCGACCTGGGTGGTGAGGGCCGCGGCCTCGCGCAGCATGGAGGCGGCGAGCGTCACGTTGAACCGCGCCCAGCCCGCGGTGGCGCCGACCTCGCCCATCATCGCCGCGACGAAGGCCTCCGCCCTCGCCTCGATCTGCGCGGCGGCGCGCATCAGCGCGGCGCGGCGCGCGTTCGGTCCCAGGTCGGCCCAGGCCGGGAACGCCGCCGCGGCCGCGTCGGCCACCGCCACGGCCTCGTCCGGCCCGCAGGCCGGCACCCGGCTCGCCACCTCCCCGGTGATCGGATCGTGCCGCACGAGCAACCGCTCGGCAGCGGCGGCCACGCCGCCCGACACCCCGGCCATCGGCATCATCCCCCTCGTCGCTTCCCCTCGGTATTGTTATGGTTCATAGCATAAAATTTGCGGGCCGCAACGGGGTGCTCTAAGGGGCCGGGGTGACGTCGAAGCCCCCGCGCCTGCACAGCCCGCTCAACGACCTGCTCGGCTACCAGCTGCGCCGCGCGTCGAACGCCCTGATGGCCGAGCTGGGTCAGGATCTCGGCCGGCTCGGCCTGACGCCCACCGAGGCGTCGGTCCTGGTCCTCGTCGCGGCGAATCCCGGCGTGACGCAGACCGAGATCGGCAGCGAACTCAGCATCAAGCGCGCCAACATGGCGCCGATCACGGCGCGGCTCGACGCGCTCGGCCTGGTGCTGCGGCAGCCGGTCGACGGGCGGGCGCAGGGGCTGTTCGTCACCCAGGCCGGCGCCGCCCGCGCCGACGAGGTGCGCAACGCCATGACGGCGCACGACCGCAAGATCATGGCGCTGCTCCCGAAGGACCTCAGGGACGGGCTGCGGGCGAGCCTGCCGGTGTTCTGGCGCCAAGCCGGACGCTGAGCGTCCCGCGCCGCAGCCTTCCCCGGTCCGGCGGCGAAAATGTCGGGGGATGCGCATCCTCAGCGGACACGCCGCGCGCGCCGCCGCCGCGCGGGCCGGGCGAGCCCCGCTCCGGTCCGCGCGGCACCGACGAAAACCCCAACGCGTCCAGGAGCGTGCGCGGCGCCCGAGCGGCCCGCGAGGGCGGGGGCCGCGCCTACCGTCGCGGCCTGACAAAAACTCCGTACTTCGGTCCCTGCCCGGATGACAAAAACCGAGTTCCTGCCCGGTCTGTGGACAACCCCCCTGGACTGTGGACAATTTCAAGGATTCGTCACGGGCCGCCGTACTTCGTTCCGGCTTGCCCCGTACATCGATCCGTCAACGCCGTACATCGATCCGTCAATCCCGTACATCGATCCGCGAATCGCGGCTTAACCACTTGATGCCGCGGCGGGATTCGGACCTGAAACTCAGATTCTAAAACCTTTAAAACAGATTCAAAACGCCTCCGGCGGGGGTTTCGCGAGAAATTCGAAGAAGGAGGGCGTCGCGCGCGAATCAACAGCCGCGGGCTATGTTCGGGATGGTGATGGAACAAGAGTCGTTGCGAATCGATGACCGGCGAGAGACAAGCGGAAACGGGGGTGCGCGGCACCCGAGGACTCGCTGACGCCGACGATGCCGATGGTTCACGCCCACTTCCTGATCACCGGACCGCTCGCGGCGGCGCAGCGCGGCGCGCCGGGTTCCGGACCCGGTCGAAGGCCGCCCCGAGTGCCCGGCGCGGGGCGGGCGCGCGCGCCTCTGGGTCCGGTGAGCCGTGCCCGCAGCGCGTCCGCCGCGTGCCTGCGGTGCGCGAGCGAGCGGAACAGCCGCATGTCGAGGGGGATGTCGGCCTCGGCGGGCCCCGCGCGGGCGCGGCAGCCGGGCGAGCCCGTGACCGTCGCGCGCCATGCCCTGCGGCGTCGCCGCGAGGTCGAAGGTCGGGACCGTTTCGCCGCCGGCGAGGTCCGCCCGCGCCGCCCGGCTGAGCCGAATGGCATCGGCAATCCGGCTCAGCCTCGTCTCGCATCATTGTTCGCCGCCGAACCGGTGACCCCTTCGGCGAATGATGCTTAGCTGCGCGGCCCGACAGGAGGGCCGCGCATGCGCATCGTCGACGTCCGCGAGATCACCAAGCCGATCGCCTCGCCGATCCGCAACGCCTATATCGACTTCACGAAGATGACGACGAGCCTCGTCGCGGTGGTCACCGACGTGGTGCGCGACGGGCGCCGGGTCGTCGGCTACGGCTTCAACTCCAACGGCCGCTACGGCCAGGGCGGGCTGATCCGCGAGCGCTTCCGCGACCGCCTGCTGGAGGCGCCCCCCGAGAGCCTGCTGAGCGAGGCCGGGGACACCCTCGACCCGCACCGGATCTGGGCCGCGCTGATGCGCAACGAGAAGCCCGGCGGCCACGGCGAGCGCTCGGTGGCGGTGGGCACCCTCGACATGGCGGTCTGGGACGCGGCCGCGAAGATCGCCGGCAAGCCGCTCTTCCGGATGCTGGCGGAGCGGGAGGGCCGGGAGGCCGACCCGCGCGTCTTCGTCTACGCGGCCGGGGGCTACTACTATCCGGGCAAGGACGACGCGGCGCTGCGGGCGGAGATGCGCAGCTACCTCGACCGCGGCTACACGGTCGTGAAGATGAAGATCGGCGGCGCCTCCCTGGCCGAGGATCGCCGCCGCATCGAGGCCGTGCTGGCCGAGATCGGCGGTCGGGCGCGGCTCGCCGTCGACGCGAACGGGCGCTTCGACCTCGAGACCGCCATCGCCTACGCCAAGATGCTGCGGGACTACCCGCTGTTCTGGTACGAGGAGGCGGGCGACCCCCTCGACTACGCCCTGCAGGCGGCGCTCGGCGGCTTCTATCCGGGGCCGATGGCGACGGGCGAGAACCTCTTCTCGCACCAGGACGCCCGCAACCTCCTGCGCTACGGCGGGATGCGGCCGGACCGCGACTGGCTGCAATTCGACTGCGCCCTCGCCTACGGGCTCGTCGAGTACCTGCGCATCCTCGACGTGCTCGCGGAATTCGGCTGGTCGCCCGCCCGCTGCATCCCGCATGGCGGGCACCAGATGTCGCTCAACATCGCGGCGGGGCTCGGGCTCGGCGGGAACGAGAGCTATCCGGACCTGTTCCAGCCCTACGGCGGCTTCCCGGACGGGGTGCGGGTCGAGGACGGGCACATCGTCATGCCCGACCTGCCGGGCATCGGCTTCGAGGGCAAGGCGGAGCTGATCCGGGTGATGCGGGACCTGGCGGAGTAGCGGGGCCGGCCCGGCGCGGCCTCATCCCCTCATGCCGGCCCGCCGGGCTCCCCGGCCGCGCGCGGCGCGTCGCCCCGCCCGGCGCCCGCGGCCCGGCGGCGCAGCACCAGCGGCGCCGCGTGCCAGAGGCCGAGGAGGCCGCACAGGCAGAGGATCCCGCCCGCGAGGCCCGCGCGACCGGATTCCAGCACCTTGGCGAGGACGACGCCGAGATCGGCCGCGATGCCGAGGGCCAGCGTCACGCTCGCGGCGAGCAGGAAGCGCGTCCCGAGGCGGTGGACCTCCGGCGCGTCCTCCCCCGCGTAGACGATGCGGTGGAAGGCGGCGGGGGCGACGAGCCAGATCACCGTGAGCGCGATCAGCCCGAGCGCCGCCATGTGGACGGCCCGGGCGGCGAAGGGCAGCGCCTCGAAGGAATCCGTGAAGGTGATGACGAGCTGGAAGCCGAGCAGCGCCTGCGCCCCGGGCAGCATCACCCGCGCCTCGGTCAGCATCTGCTCGAGCTTGACCTCGAGGGGCGTCGGGCCGGGCTCCGGCGCCCGCCGGGCCCGCTCGCGCTCGCGCGCGCCGGCCCGGCGGGCCCGCGCGGCCCCGAGCCCGAACCAGAAGGTCACCGCGAGGCCGAAGATCAGGAGGCCCGCCGGCAGCGCCGCCCAGGGGCCGAGCACCCGCTCGACGGCCAGGAAGACGTCCGCCCCGAGCGCCAGGGAGAAGGGGGCGAGCGACAGCCCGGCGCAGCGCCCGATCACCCGCAGGATCCGGCGCGTGTCCCGGCCGCCCTCCACCATGCGGTGCTGGACCGAGGGCGTGATCAGCAGCGCCACCGTGAGGGTGATCAGGGCGAGCGCCGCCGCCCAGACCAGGCGGTCGTGCGGCGGCAGCCGGTCGAGGGCCGGGCGGAAGGCGCCCTGGAGCTGGAAGCCCAGCAGGATCTGCGAGCCGAGGATCAGGATCCGGGTCTCGTCGAGGCCGACCTTCACCTTCTTGGACAGGGACATGGGTTGACCGAGCCGGCAGCGCGACGGGGGCATGACAACCCCGCGCCCGCGCCCCGGTTCCGGCCGGGAGGGCGGCGAGGCGGGATCTCCGGTCGCGCCGGCCGCGCGGGAACAGCGCCCGGACGGAGCCGCTTGTCACGCCACCCGCAGCCGGCGACCGCGATGGACCGACCGACGCCCGACCCCGACGCGCTCGCCCCGACCGCGCCCCGCTCCCCGGCGAGCCTCGCGTGGTGGCAGGAGCGCGTGCTCTACCAGATCTTCGTCCCCTCGTTTCAGGACGCGGACGGCGACGGGTTCGGCGACCTCGCCGGGCTGATCTCCCGCCTCGACCACCTGTCGGATCTCGGGATCGGGGCGGTCTGGCTGACGCCGATCTATGCCACGCCCTTCGAGGATGCGGGCTACGACGTTACCGACTTCACGCAGGTCGGCGCGCGCTTCGGCGACCTGCCGACCTTCGACCGGCTGCTCGCCGGCCTCCACGCCCGCGACATCCGGCTCATCCTCGACTTCGTGCCGAACCACACCTCGGACCGGCACCCGTGGTTCCGGGAGAGTCGCGCCTCGCGGGCCTCGCCGCGGCGGGACTGGTACGTCTGGCGCGATCCCGGCCCGGAGGGCTCTGCGCCGAACAACTGGCTCAGCCGCTTCGGCGGCAGCGCCTGGACGCACGACGCGCGGACGGATCAGTCCTACTATCACGCCTTCCTGCCGAGTCAGCCGGACCTGAACTGGCGCAACCCGGAGGTGCGCCGGGCCATGCACGAGGTGATGCGGTTCTGGCTGCGGCGGGGCGTCGACGGTTTCCGGATCGATGCGGCGGCGGTGCTCGCGGAGGACGCGGCCCTGCGCGAC